>RDXD01000181.1 GCA_004292575.1 Bacteroidota bacterium | reverse complement strand
AGCCTGATTGACCAGTTTTTTGCTTTGTTTGTTTGTGAAATTGCCGTTGGGTTAGGTATTGGTAAAAATCAAAAAATCAGAAAATCAAAAAATCTCACATCAGACATCAGACATCGAACATCAGACATCGTACATTTCCTCCGATGGCCGACAGCGCGGAGTTGGGCTGGCTGGCTGGTGGTTTTTTTGCTTTGTTTGTTTGTGGGTTATTGGTAGTGTGTGGTATTGGAGAAAATCAAAACATCAAAAAATCAGAACATCAAAAAATCTCACATCCGACATCAGACATCGAACATCAGACATCAGACATTTTCCCGGCTTGGTCCCCTGACGCGGAGTTGTGCAGCCTGGCTGGTGGTTTTTTTGCTTTGTTTGTGTTTGAAATTGCCGTTGGGTTAGGTATTGGTAAAAATCAAAAAATCAGAACATCAAAAAATCTCACATCAGACATCAGACATCGAACATCAGACATCGTACATTTCCTCCGCTGGCCGACAGCGCGGAGTTGGGCTGGCTGGCTGGTGTTTTTTTTGCTTTGTTTGTTTGTGGGTTATTGGTAGTGTGTGGTATTGGAGAAAATCAAAACATCAAAAAATCAGAACATCAAAAAATCTCACATTCGACATCAGACATCGAACATCAGACATCAGACATCAGACATTTTCCCGGCTTGGTCCCCTGACGCGGAGTTGGGCAGCCTGGCTGGTGGTTTTTTTGCTTTGTTTGTGAGTGAATTGCCGTTGTGTTAGGTGTTGGTAAAAATCAAAACATCAAAAAATCAGAACATCAAAAAATCTCACATCCGACATCCTACATCACACGTTTTCCCGGCTTGGCCCACAGCGCGGAGTTGTGCAGGCTGATTGACCAGTTTTCTGCTTTGTTTGTTTGTGAATTGACGTTGTGTTAGGTATTAGTAAAAATCAGAACATCAACACATCAGAACATCAACCCATCAAAAAATCCCTCCGGTTTTGCTTTGATTGTAGGCTTTTGGTAGTGTATGTTGGTATAAATCAAAAAATCAGGACATCAAAAAATAAAAAAATCTCACATCACACATCCCCCATCTTATCCCCTTGCCTTGTTGTTTTGCTGCCTACATTTGCTTGTTCACCAAAATACATGCTTTGCCTACTCTTACGCCTTCTCAAGCTTGGGAAAAAATAAAGCCCTATTGTGCCTATCAAGAGCGCTGCCATGCCGAGGTAAAGTCTAAGCTCTACGATTTTGGACTGACGACACCCGAGGTGGACCAACACTTGAGCCGGCTGATTGAAGAAAACTATTTAAATGAAGAACGTTTTGCAGTGCACTTTGCCGGGGGGCACTTTAGGCTAAAAAAATGGGGTAAGGTTAAAATTGCGTATGCCCTAAAGCAGCGTCAGGTGAGTGCCTACTGCATAAAGTTGGCATTGGCGCAACTGCCGCTAGACGACTATGAGGCGACGCTACAGAGACTGGCCGAAGCCAAATGGCAGCAGGTGCGGCAAGGCACGGTGGCCGCCCGCCAGGCAAAAATTAGGAGCTATTTGCTACAAAAAGGATTTGAAAACACGTTGATAAGCGATGCCCTGCGAAACTTGGCGGAGGGGTAGCTTGCGGTTAACGCCATGAACAATGGTTATGCATTGCTTTTTTTTTGGGTTGCGCTATGAGAAAAACAGTTCTGATGGTTGGGTTACTGGCAATGGGCGCCGCAAAGGCACAGCCCGATAGTGTAGGGCGGGGGTCCAAAACCCGCGCTGCCCTACAGCCCAACTGCCTGCACGAATTGCTTATAACCTCCGATAACGACAATTACGCTTTGCGGCGACGCGATGGCTATTACACCAATGGGCTGGTACTAGCCTGGAACCATGCGGTAAACCCCTGGCGTGTGAATGGCAAGCGCCAGAAGGTAATTAAGGCGGTGCAGGGTGTGCACATTGGGCAAAAAATTTACAATCCCGTGCGGTTCGATAGCATTAACCCCGCCAACCAAGACCGACCCTTTGCTGGTTATTTATTTGCCAGCTACGACCGCCGCACGGCATACGCCCATGGCGGCCTGCTGCAGTGGAGTGCCACGCTGGGTACCATTGGCCCGCGAAGTTTGGCGCAGCAAGTACAAAATGGGTACCATGAGGCCATTAACATTTACCCCGTGCGGGGCTGGCCCACACAGCTGCGCAATGAAGCCAGCCTAAACCTGGGCATATTATACACCAAAAGCCTGATGCCCGGCATGGTGGAGCAGCGCCATGCCGATGTGGCCTACATTGCTGCTGCCAACTTGGGCAATGCGCTTACCAATGCCAGTGCTGCCCTGCTGCTGCGTGTGGGGCGCATGCAGGGCAACCACAACACGGTGCAGTGGCATACCCGCGTTAGCCGTGGCAAAGTGGTGGCCCGCCAATCCACCGCCGAAATGTTTGGTTTTGTGCAGCCCATGCTTACAGCGCAGGCCTACCAGGCGGTTTTGCAGGGTGGCCTTTTTCTGCGAAACAAGGGGCCCGTTACCGCCGCCCTGGAGCCGCTGGTGTTTAGCTTGCAAGCCGGCTTTAAATACGCTTACAACCGGTGCAGCATAAACCTGCACTACCTTTACCGCGGCAAAGAGGCCAAAGGGCAGCTGCGCAGCGAAAGCCTGGTGGGTATTGAGCTGGCGCTACGCTTTGGAAATGCCAACTGAACCTTGGGCCGCCATCGTGGTGCTAACGTGGCAATTCTGCCGCAATAACAAGTTGAATTTTAGTATTGTATGACGAGTTTTAACATTAATGCTGCCCTACAATTGCTGCCCGTGGGTACGCAAAAGCACCCTTATGAGTGGGTAGATGGCGTAATTGGCCTGATTGAGCAAAGTGGTTTGAACTACGAGGTTACACCCTTTAATACCAGTGTGGAAGGCAGCTACCCAGCGGTAAAGGCCCTGATTGACCATATAAATGACTGGCTGATGACGCAGGGCTGCGAAGAGTGGCTGCTGCTGGTGCAATATCAATTTAAAAATGGGGCACACGTGGTGGCCAGCCACAAAACCGCACCCTATGTCCGGTAGCGCAAAATGTCTTTTGCCCTGCTTATCACCATACCCAAACGCTTACCACCATGTCCACCATTGCCGTAATACCCGCCCGCTATGCCGCCACCCGTTTTCCGGGCAAGCTCATGCAGCCCTTGGGCCAAAAAACCGTTATTCGCCACACCTACGACAATACCATGGCCACCGGCCTTTTTGACGATGTGTGGGTGGTAACCGATAGTGCCATTATTTACGACGAAATAGCCGGCCATGGCGGCAAGGTAAAAATGAGCCAGCGTACCCACGAAAGTGGCAGCGATAGAATTGCCGAAGCCATTGCCGATATGGATGTGGACATTGTGCTGAATGTGCAGGGCGATGAACCCTTTGTGCAACGCCCCGTGCTGGCCAAACTGCTGCAAGCCTTTGAAGGACCCCAGGGGGCACGGGTACAGGTAGCCAGCCCCATGCAAATAATGACGGATGCCGCCGCCATAGCCGACCCCAACCGCGTAAAAGTGGTAGTGGACCTGCACATGAACAGCCTGCTGTTTAGCCGCAGCCCGGTGCCTTACCACCGCAATCAGGATTTACAGCCCGTGTACTACCAGCACATTGGGGTGTACGCCTTTCGCAAGCAAGCACTTATGCAATTTACTCAATGGCCGATTACGCCACTTGAGGCCGCCGAAAAAATAGAATGCCTGCGCTACCTGGAGCATGGCATACCGCTAAAAATGGTGCTGGTAAGCTACGACGGCGTGGGCATTGATACCCCCGAAGATTTGGTGCGGGCAAGGGAGTGGGTGTGAGGGGGGATTTAATGCAATGCTGCCGTCGGTTTTGCAGCAGTTCATGCATTAATTTATGATGGTTATTCTTGCACCGATGCTTGCATTGATGGCGCCACCCTGTTCTACCTTTAGCGCAAAGCACGAAACATTGGATGATACGGAAACCAAATGCCTAACAATTACTTTGGCACTTGCAGGCGGTACCTGGCCGCCTTTCCATGTAGCGGGGGTGTTCCAGTTTCCGTTTTGAATGCTAATGTACTCTGCACAACCATCAAAATATCCAACCGGCATTCTGATTCTTTCAAAATAAGTGGCGTTTGCTTTGCCATTTGTTTTTGTAAAATCGCCACCGTAGTACACATCGTTGCCGATGGCCACCATGGCATTTATCCTTCCGCCAAGATCGTCGTTGTTTTGGCACAAACTGGCGGCGCTTTGTAAAAGCTTGTTATTAGCATCAAACACTGCCAAATTATTGCACGGCGCATTAGCATCCAACCTAAAATTACCTGCAGCCAGAACTTTGCAGCCGTTGGTGTATAAGGCATTCACACTGCCGCCGTTAAAGCCTGTGTAAGGTTTGTGCTTAACGCTGCCGGTTATAGCATCAAGCCCCACAAAATTTGAGGCATTTGAATTACTTACCGCCCAGAAATTTCCTCCTAGCCAAATGGTACCATGCGCCGACTTTATGGTATTTACTTGGCTATTGGGTTGTGGATTAAACCCATTTAAATTGAGCGAAGGTAAATCGAAAGCAGCAATATTCAACCTGCTTGTGTTAGAAATAGTACTGAACCGACCGCCGACGTACAATTTACTGTCTGTGATGTGCAGGGCACTTACAGCACTATTTGGGTTTGGCGCCCAGTTTGCCAAGGCACCTGTTTGGCGGTTAATGGCAAACAACTTTTGGCGGTCTTGACCACCCTCAGGTTCGGTTAGGGTGCCGCCCATATATACGTTTGATGCATCTGCTTCTACGGCATAAGCGCTACCTAAATTACCCGGATTCCAAGGCAATAATTGACCGCTTTGAAGGTTAAAGGAAAGGACTGACCTGCGATCGAGAACGTCATTTATATACAAATAGCCTCCGGCAGCGTATAGGGTATTGTCAATTATTTTTAAAGCCCTTACTTCATGACCCTGCAATTTTGGCGGTGCAAAAGGCAAAACTTCCTGTGTACTCGCTTTTATCATGGCAAGGCCAGTTCTTTCGAGGCCATTTACATGGGAAAAAGTACCACCAATAAACAGCTTGTTTTGAAACCTGCTCATGGTGTAAACATCGCTTACTATTAACCCTACCGGATCTGGCAACCAGTTCATAAACTGCCCGGTAGCAGTATTGAGCTTTACGGCGCCTTTGATGTTTCTTTCAAAATAGGCGGTTTCGTTGGGTAAATTCGTCGTAAAAATTTGGTCAAAGTTTTCACCAACTACAAATAAGCCACCACCCGACACCTCCATTTTTCTGGCACGGGCAATCATGTTGAAGTACTTTGCCCAAAGTACGCCGTTGTTTATATTGAGCGTTGTAAGTCTTATTGCCGTTACCCGTGTGTCAAATGTGCCGTTCGAAAATGCAAATAGAGTATCACCCGATAAGGCTAAGCTCGTAACACTTGCAGCCCAATATAGTGCTGTAATGCCGCTGCCGAATAGGCCTCCACTAACAAATAAGTAGTTAACCACTTGGCCGGTTAAAGTATCCACTATTGCACAAGCATGATTGGTTGGCAGCCCCTCGGTTCCAAAATTTCCACCAATGATTAAATGTTGGCCATAACTCAAAAAAGCGGCGAAACCTCGTTGGCTGGTTGAGGGCAGATGGGCAGAAAAATTCCAGGGTTTTACTGCTCCGGTACCTATTGTTATTCCAGCAGCATTGGTTCGGGCCTCGGTGCCAACTTGTGTAAATCCGCCAGAAAAATATAAGGTATTGCTAAAAATATGGAGCTGTGAAACGCCTCCCAAATTAACCCGAACAATCGGGGGAATCCAGTTTGCTAATTGTTTTGTGGTAACATTTAATGCACTTAGGTCGCCAGCGGGTTGGCCATTAATGCTGTTTACATTGCTTCC
>RDXD01000068.1 GCA_004292575.1 Bacteroidota bacterium | reverse complement strand
CTCTGTAACTTATTTTTGGACATTATTCCCCTACAAGCCGCATGATTGCTGATTCTACCTGTGTAAAGTTGAATGCAGCGTGATGTTCTGCGAATTGCGACCGAATTTCTTCCAAGCATAAATTCCCGATGCTGCCTTCGTGCGTGTGCTGAAGAGCATTCTGCAAAAATTCTGCTGAGGAAAATGTGCCGTGTTCGATCTCGTTGCCCACTTTTTTATACGCATCGCGGAACGGCAGACCGCCCAGCACGAGCGCGTTCACGGCTTCCACGCTGAAAAGATACGCATACAAGTCTTTGCCGCGTTCATCGCTCAGAATATCTTCGCGGACGCGGATATGCCGCAGCGAAAACTCAGCAATTTCTAAACACGCCGAAAGGCTCTCGAAAGCAGGAAACATCGCTTCCTTGAGCAACTGCGCATCGCGGTGATAGCCAGAGGGAAGATTGTGCAAAAGCAAGGTTATTTCGTTTGGCAAAGCAACAATGCGGCTTGCACGGGCGCGAATGAGTTCAAAAACATCAGGATTTTTTTTGTGCGGCATAATGCTCGAGCCAGTGGTGAGGTCGCTCGGAAAGCTAATAAAACCAAAGTTTTGGCTCATAAACAGCGTAACATCCATTGCCATTTTTCCTAATGTGGCTGCAACGCCCGCCAATGCTTGCGCTAGCACACGCTCTGCCTTGCCGCGCGTCATTTGCGCATAAACGACGTTGGTATGAATACCGTCAAAGCCCAGTGCGTCCGCCACCTTGCGGCGATTGAGCGGAAACGACGCGCCATAGCCCGCCGCCGAACCAAGCGGACTTTTGTTCACTAGTTTGTATGCCGCGAGCATTTGCGCAAGGTCGTCGGCAAGGCTTTCGGCATATGCGCCGAACCACAGCCCAAACGACGACGGCATAGCGATTTGCAAATGCGTGTAGCCAGGCAAAAGCACGTGTTTATGCGCTTCGGCGAGTGCAAGCAGACGTTCAAAGAGCCTGTGCATTTGCTGGACAATGTGCGTTATTTTTGCACGAAAAAAGAGCTTGCAATCCAGCGCAACTTGGTCGTTGCGCGAGCGTCCGCTATGAATTTTCTTGCCCGTATCGCCCAAACGCTCGGTCAGCAAAAATTCTACCTGCGAATGAACATCTTCTACGCCGTCCTCAATGGCAAAATCTCCTGCCAGAATGCGCTTGTACAATGCCCGCAATTCCGCTTGCAAGGCTTGCCATTCCTCGCTTGTGAGCAGTCCAATACTCTGCAACATTTCTCCATGTGCGAGCGAACCCTGCACGTCGTATTCGGCAAGAAAAATGTCGAGTTCGCGGTCGCGCCCAACGGTAAAGCGTTCAACGAGGGCGTT
>RDXD01000067.1 GCA_004292575.1 Bacteroidota bacterium | reverse complement strand
TAAGTGGCGTGTTGTGTATTGCACAGCACAGTATGCTCGGCCGCTTTAAAGTCGGCATCGGTGGCCAAAAAAATATTGGGTACCCAGGTTTGTGGATTGCGGTCAATTACCGGAAACCAACTGCTTTGGATTTGCACCATCAGCTTATGCCCTGGCTTAAACACGTGGTTTATTTGGTGCAAATCTATTTCAAACGCCTCGGGCTGGTTGGGGGTTAATGGCGTGGGATGCTCAAAGCTGCGGCGATAGCGCCCTCTAAACACTTCCATGGCCACAGGCAGTTGATACCCACTCATGCTTAACGATTGACGGTCCACGTTGGGGTACACATCAATGAGCTTTACCACCCAGTCGGCATCGGCGCCGGTGGTGCTGGCCCACAAGTGCGCTGTAATGCTACCGGTTACGGCAAGGGGTGCGGTAAGGGTGTCGGTGGAAAAACAGATTACATCGGGCCGCGAGGCTGCAAACCGCTGGTCCTCCACGTGCCAACTGCGCCAGCGGCTACCCGGGCCATAGGTGGCCTCAATGGGCTGTGTGCGGTAAGGCACGGGCTTTTCTGGATTGCTGACGAATTTAACCGCACCCGCCTGGGTATTTGGTTTTGCAAACTGTAGGCTACCGTTGGCATGGGTGTATAAATTCTGCTGTTTGCTTTCCGTGGGTGGCCAGGTATCAAAGCTTTGCCACCGGTTGGTGCCGGTTTGAAAAGCATAGGCCTCGGCAAACTTACCATCGCCAATATCTTTTAGCCAATAATCGAACCATCTTTTTTGTAAATCTTGAAACCAAACCGCCGTTTTGCTGCCAAAGTCAATTTTACCCAAACTGTCGGCTTTGGCGCCAGCCCACTGGCCATGGTTCCAAGGACCCAAGCAAATGCTGTTGCGGTTGTTGCTGTCTTGCTTTTCAAGGTGCTGGTAAAGCAATTGGGGGCCCAAAATATCTTCTTGGTCGTAGTAGCCACCCACATGTAGCAAGGGCACCTGTGGCCGCTGCATGTAACTCAGCGGCGAATTGGCCTGCCAAAAACTATCGTAATTGGGGTGTTCTATAAAACGATTCCAAGTGGGTATGGTGCCTTTAAGATACTTATCGTTTACGTTTTTTAAGCTACCCAACTTTAGGTACCAGTCGTAAAGGTCGTACTGCGGAAAAGGAAAATCGGCACCTTCTTTTGTGGCTTCCACACCATAAGCATATTCAAGCCCATAGCTTAGTCTAAATGCGCCATTGTGGTGAAAATCGTCGCCTAAAAACAAATCGCCCATTTGGGCTTGGGGCGAACTGGCCTTAAGTGCCGGATGTGGATTAATGGCACCTACCAACGCCAGCCAACCGGGATAACTTAC
>RDXD01000180.1 GCA_004292575.1 Bacteroidota bacterium | reverse complement strand
ATCATCGGTCGGAATACCATCAGTTAACAAAACAATTGTTGGTTTATAAGATCTTGATGGAATTTGTACTTTGTCCTCAATTAGTTCTTTTAACATCGTAAACGCACCACCCATTGGCGTCCTGCCTTGTGCCTGGTATGACTGAGTGTTTACTTGGCTAATTGGTGTCAACGGGATGTCACAAGTTGCACTTTCACCCCCGAAGCTGAATAAAGAAATGTGTATTTCTGCCTTGTTGCTGTCTTCGTCCTTTATTGAATTAATAAAGTCTTTGAGTGAAATGTTTAAGGCATCTATTTTACCATTTGTTCCCATACTGCCACTTCTGTCTACTGCAACAATAACAGGAAGTGGTCTTGGTTTTTGAATTAGGAAGTCGTTTAATGAGTCCATATAATTACGTTTTTAAGATTATGGAGCAAAGTAAATACACACCTGTGCACTGTATCTGCATTGATGAAAATATTATTGAATTGCCGTGTATTTTTTGTTCTGCTCATTTTTAATTGCTTTTTATTTTATAGAAACCACAAATTATTCTTACCAAAATCGGATAAGTGTTCGTTCTCAAAGTGGGGATACATTTCTGCCACCATTTCAGGGTATTTGATGGTAACCGGTAAGCTCTGTTGATTGGTGCTTTTCCAATACATTCTGCTCAACTGGTAAACCTGATCTATTAACTGCTCCACCAAATTCATATCATCCAACATGCCTTCAACTGTGCATGACAGGGCAATCTTCACCGGAAAATGATATTCCTTTTGTGCAGGTTTGGCTGCTGCATCGTAACGGGTGTTGTTGAACAACGGGTATTCCGATTTGCCCACTTTCAGTATTGTGCCACTATATGGCACCAAGTTTTCACGGTCCTTTAAATCAAAACCTATGAGTTCTTTGCTCTCTGTTTTATTGCTAGCTACTGCAATTACATGAATAGGCAAGCCCAAAGCATGAAGGGTGTCAACGATGGACTTCAATTGCTTCTTACCAATATCTTTATAAAAGTAAATAACAAGCCTCAAAACCGTGTACCTTAATGCAATCAACTTGGCCACCACCTCCCTTATAACACCTGAAACACTTATGATATCAAGCCCTTTAAAACAATCAAAACCCTTAAAAACAGCTCCGTTATTGAAACACAAGGGCAATCCTACGAATCTTGAATTTTTGGCAACTGCATAAAACGCTCCTGCTCCCCCAATCAAATCGTTGTTGGTTGACCAGCTCAATCTCCAAGGTATAAGGCGCAGTTTTGCCAGCATGGCAATTTGAATATATAGTAAAAAGTTATTCTAAAAATGAATTCAGGTTCGGTTCTTATACAGGTGGCTGCTTTTGTCCACCCATAACAGCAAACCTTTCAGCCATAAAGATAACTACTTCCCAATACAAAACTTCCCAAATATCGTCCCCAAAATATCCCGATCGTGTTGCACATCGCCGGTTATGGAGCCCAAGTGGTACAGCGCCTGCCGTATGTGGTGGCTTAGCAAATCGCCGCTTAGGCCCGCTGCAAAGCCCGACTGCACCTGTTCTATTTCCAGCAGCGTTTGTTGCAGGGCCGTTTTGTGCCGCTGGTTGCTAATTACCGCGCTGGCTTGCCCCTGCAAGCCGCTCACCATTTGGTGCAGCGCCGCTTTTAGTTGGGCTATGCTCGCCGGCTCCCGCGTAGAAATACCCAAGTAGGTCGCCTGCGGACCATCCACCCGCAAGGCCTGTTGCAGCGCTTGCGCAAACGCCACCCCCGCTGCCGCATCGGTCACGTCGGTTTTGTTTTGCACCAGCATCACCAGCAGGTCGGCCCGGCCAAACTGCTGCACATCGGCCACCACCTCGGCAGGCGTAGCATCGCCCACATCGTACAAATACAGCAGCACCTGCGCCTGCGCTATCTTGGCCTTGGCCTTCTCCACCCCAATGGCTTCTATGGCATCGGTGGTATGCCGCAGGCCGGCCGTATCTATCAATCTAAACAGCACCCCGTCAATTGTCAGCGTGTCTTCAATTACATCGCGGGTGGTACCTGCTATGCTCGATACAATGGCCCGGTCCTCGTTTAGCAGCGCATTCAGCAGCGACGATTTACCCGCATTCGGTTTGCCCGCAATGGCCACCGGCACGCCGTGCTTTATGGCATTGCCATACGCAAACGAGGCTATCAACGCCTTTAAAGCCACCACCAAATTTTGCAGCAGCAGCAGCAGGCTCCCCCGGTCGGCAAATGCCACATCCTCTTCTGCAAAATCAAGCTCCAGCTCTATCAGTGCCGCAAATTCAATCAGTTGTTGCCGCAGCAGCTTCAACTCGCCCGATACCCCACCCCGCAGTTGCTGCAGGGCCAGCTGATGCGCCGCCATCGAGTCGCAGGCAATTAAGTCGGCCACCGCCTCAGCCTGCGCCAAATCCAGCTTGCCGTTCAAAAAAGCCCGCTGCGTGTACTCGCCCGGCAGTGCCAGTCGGGCACCCGCCTGCACGCAGGCCTCCACAATCTGTGCCACAATGTAAGCGCTGCCGTGGCAGCTTATCTCCACCACATCTTCGCCCGTAAAGCTGCGCGGATTTCTAAACACACTCACCACCACCTCATCAATGACCACCCCATGGCGCCGCAGCCAGCCCACCAGCACGCTGTGGCTGGCAGCCTGCTCCAGCCGCTGCTGTCCAAACAGCGTGCCCACTATGCGCAGCGCATCGGCGCCACTTAGGCGTACCAAGCCCAGGGCACCCACGCCCGGTGCAGTGGCCAGCGCCACAATCGTATCGTTCCAGAGGGTAGTTGTGGCCATAAGTTTTTATAATTTACAAACCATTTAAGGCCGCAAAAATGCCACAATACCGCCGTTTGCCACCACAAAAAAAATGCCAACGGCCCGGAAACACGTCCAAACCGCTGGCCCAATTGGCATAGGAAGCATCTTACTAGCCTGCGCTACTGCCATCCTCCAAAGCAGCAGGCAATTGTGGGGCCGGTTCCTGCCGCTGGCGCACCCTACAGCAGCCTCCGCATTCCGCCCCTTGCGCAGTGTTTATTCCAGCGCAAACACAATGGTTTGAATATGCCTATAGTTCACAAACTGCCCATTCTGCTGCGCCGGTTTCCACTTGGGGCCCCGCCGTATTATCCGCACGGCCTCATCGGCAATGCCGTATCCGGGGTCGTTCAAAGCCTCCACCGCACTTATGTTGCCCGTTTTATCCACCACAAACTGCACCCGCACCTGCCCCTGCGCCCCATTCTCTTGCGCCGCCTCGGGGTAGTTAAGGTGGCTCTGTAGGTAGCGCCGCCATGCCGCTATTCCACCCGGAAACTCTGCCGCATGTTCCACCACGCGGTATATTATTTCGGGGTCTTCAATCACGGTGGGGGCCACCGCGGCTACTTCTCCTTGGCCGTGCCCCGCTGCCACCACGCCCACCGTATTGTCGTGCGGCACCCCATCTCTGTTTTCGGCCCCAATCTGGCTGGTGTCCAGCCGGTCCACATCGGGCACCAGGTCATCGGGCGGCACCACCGCATCGGGCAGTATCAGTGGCGGCGTGCTGGCCGCAGTAGCCACCGGCACCGCTGGTTTAGGCTCGGGCTCAGGCACTTTTGGCTCGGGGTTTATGTGGGCCTCCACCAGCGTTATGCTGTCCACCTGCACCAAACTCCCCTGGGTAGCACCCGGTTTTTTGGCAAAAAAACTGCTCAGCACCACTGCCACGCTCAGCACCATTACCGTACCCACGGCCTTACCCAACCTACCCGCATAGTGGCTGCGCAGCTCATACGCGCCATAGGCCTTGTTGCGCCCCTCAAACACCAGGTCCAACAGGCTCGCTTTCAAAATCATTTCTTTTTGCATGGTATATAATTTTTATACCATTATGAGCTTCCGCTTCGCCATTTCCACACGTAGCCGCCCATCAAAAAAATTTAATACAGTTAGCTGTGGAAATGCACAAAACCCGCATCTGTAAAGGGTTTCATGCCGCAGTAGTGGCTTGGCATCCCACCGCATGCACCCCAACAGCAAGGTTAGCCCCAAGCCATTATGCCCCTAAAAAAATGCAAACACATTTGGGCGCACAAGCCGGGCTTTCTGTAGTACTCCGCAGCCGCCACACCGGCTCCCCAGCTATCGCAAAGGCAGGCTTATCTAGGCGGCTTTGCGGGGTACTACTGCCAATCCCTTGCGCACAGCGGTGCGGTTAGCTTGCCATGGAGCGGCCTACCACAGGTATCATATTCCCGTGGCATTTGTGCCACTGCCCAAAGCATCACCTCAGCTAAGGGCAGCTTTAGGCATTTCAATTGCACGGCTTGCACGGCAAGCCGTAGTGCATAGCCATTCAATTGTAGTTTAGCCGCAGTTATGTAATCCAGGTGCTTGTAGCGCCGCTTTTGTAGCTGGCTTGTGTAGTCCGGTTGTGTACCAACACCCGTGTAGCATTTCCCCTGTACCAGCGCCCATGCACCAACACAGGTGTGCCAGCACCTGTGTGCCAACGCCTGCATTCCAGCGCATCTGTTGCTCGCTTGTGTGCCAACAACTATATAGCAGCGCCTGTGTACCAACACAAGTGTGCCTGCGCCTGTGGAGCATCGCCTCTGTATTTGCGCCCGCGTACCAGCGCACCTGTAGCTCGCTTGTGTACCAGCACCTGCGTACAAGCGCATCGGTAGGTCGCTTGTGTACCAACACCTGTATAGAATCGCTTTTGTAACAGCGCCTAGGCACCAACACAGGTGTGCCGGCGCCTGTGTGCCAACACCTGCGTACCAGCGCATCTGTAGCTCGCTTGTGTACCATTACCTGTATAGAATCGCTTTTGTACCAGCGCCCATGCACCAACACAAGTTTGCCAGCACCTGTGTGCCAACGCCTGCATTCCCGCGCTTCTGTAGCTCGCTTCTGTACCAGCACCTGTGTAGCATTGCCTCTGTACCAGCGCCTATGCGGCAACACAGGTGTGCAAGCGCCCGTGTGCCAACGCCTGCATTTCAGCGACTCTGTAGCTCGCTTGTGTAGCATCGCCTCTGTACCAGCGCCTAGGCACCAACACACGTGTACTAGCACCTGTGTGCCAACGCCTGCATACCAGCACGTGTGTAACATCGCCTCTACACAAGCACACATGTACCAGCACCTCTGTACAAACACCTCTGTACCTGCGCTTGTGTGCCAGCACCTTTGTAGCATCGCCTCTGCACCAGCGCCTAGGTACCAACACAAGTGTGCCAGCGCCTGTGTGCCAGCGCCTGTGTACCAGCGCCTGCATTTCAGCCCTTCTGCACCAGCACCCGTGTACAAGCGCCTTTGTAGTACAGCTCGCAGGCAGTTCCTGTATGGCCTAGCGCATGCCATAACCCCGCCCATTACCAAACCCGCCTGCCAGTGGCACCAAACCAACACACCCCTTACCCAAACCTAATGCCAAAAAAACTAAAACCCCAACGGCATGTGCACCAGCACGCTTTGCAGCTGCATACCAGTAGGCACCAAAAAAAATCCACAGCGCAAGCGCTATGGATTTTTTTTATCATCAAACAACTTATTTCAAATCATCACTCCAACTGGAATGTAATGGCCTGAATGTGGCGGTAGGTTACCTTACGTCCGTTTTGTTCGGCAGGCTTCCACTTCGGTCCTCTTTTAATAATCCGCACAGCTTCCTCACCCAAGCCATCGCCAGGGTTATTCATGGCGGTTACTTCGCTTATATTTCCTTCTTTATCCACAATAAACGACACGCGAACCACGCCTTGTGTACCATTGCTAGACGCTTCATCAGGGTATTGTAAACTACGCTCCAGGTAGCGCTTCCAAGCTTCTAATCCACCGGGAAACTCAGCCGGGTTCTCTACTTTCGTAAATACCTTGTCGTAGTCTTCGGTTTCCTGCTTTGGTGCCACCACTTCGCCGGTTCCTTTGGCTTCCACGGGTGGTGCCACTAT
>RDXD01000179.1 GCA_004292575.1 Bacteroidota bacterium | reverse complement strand
GGCGACCCCGAAAAATTTGGGAAAGCCGTGGGCGGCGATATCATGCAAAACAAAAAGACCTTCTTGGCCATCCACACGGCCGAGGTGGCCAATGCTGAGCAGCGGGCAGCCTACGACGCGCTGCTGGCCAGCAACCACCCCGGCAAAGTGCCAGAGGTGCTGGCCATTATGAAACAATGTGGGGTAGATGAGTGGGCCTGGCAGCTTAAGCAAACTTATTTTGAAAAGGCCATGCACCACCTTGAGGAGATAGCCGTGGTAAGCAACCGAAAGGCTGCACTTAAAGAACTGGCCCATTTTCTTATACAGCGTCAACATTAAGCGGCGCTAATCAAGTCATTTTCCCTATTTTGCTGGTTTATTGTCCGCATCAACTCCAAAACATGTCGCTGTTTCGTAAAAAATCTATTGAGCAAATTAATGCGTTGGCCCAGCACGAGGCCAGCCAGGGCCATGGTTTAAACAAAGTATTGGGCGTTCGCGACCTCACCTTTTTAGGCATTGCAGCCGTGGTGGGGGCGGGCATTTTTAGCACCATCGGCACTGCAGCCAGTAATGGTGGACCCGGCATTTCGCTGTTGTTTGTTATTACGGCCATTACTTGCGGGTTTAGTGCTCTTTGCTATGCCGAATTTGCCGGTCGTGTACCCGCTAGTGGTAGTGCATACACCTATGCTTACGTTAGTTTTGGCGAGCTTATTGCCTGGATAATTGGGTGGGCGCTTATTTTAGAATACGCCATTGGCAATATTGTGGTGGCCATTAGTTGGAGTAGCTATTTCAACAATCTGCTGCAAGGCTTGGGCATTAATTTACCTTTTTGGCTCACCACCAATAGCAGTGCGGCGCTGGCCACCTTCACCAAGGCTAGCGATGCATTGGCGGCTGGTGGACTAAGCCCAAGTTTGGCCGTTGCGGCACAAGAAATTGTGGCAGGGTTTAATGCGGCGCCACTCATAGGCGGCACCAAGTTGTTTTTAAATATTCCGGCCTTTGTTATTGTATGTCTCATTACAGCTTTGGTGTACGTAGGCATTCAAGAAAGCCGCAAGAGTGCCAACTTTATGGTTATTTTTAAGCTGGTGGTTATTGTATTGGTTATTGTTTTGGGCTTTTTTTATGTAGATGCCAGCAATTGGCGCCCCTTTTTGCCCAATGGCTTCGCAGGGGTGCTACAGGGTGTTTCGGCAGTATTTTACGCTTACATTGGTTTCGATGCCATTAGCACCACTGCTGAGGAGTGCAAAAATCCGCAGCGCGACTTACCACGCGGCATGATGTACAGCCTCCTCATTTGCACCGTTCTGTATATTCTCATAGCATTGGTACTCACAGGCATGGTGCATTACAGCCAACTTAATGTGGACGATCCGTTGGCTTATGTGTTCGATAGGTTAGGCCTTAAATGGATTGGTTACGTCATCAGCATTAGTGCCGTGGTAGCCACCACCAGCGTATTGCTGGTGTTTCAGTTGGGGCAGCCCCGCATTTGGATGAGCATGAGCCGCGATGGTTTGCTGCCAGGGGCATTTTCGCGCATCCATCCCAAGTTTCGCACCCCGTCGTTCAGCACCTTGGTGTCGGGGGCGTTGGTGGCCATTCCGGCGCTGGTATTGCCCAGCAGCCTTATGACCGACCTTACCAGCATTGGTACCCTGTTTGCATTTGTAATTGTTTGCTTTGGGGTGCTGGTATTGCCCAAGCTGTCGGTGGCCAACGCCAACCGGTTTCGTATTCCGTACATCAATGGGCAGTTTTTGGTACCGGCGCTGCTGGCGCTGTTTTTGTTTTTTAGCAGGCACAGGTTGCTAAGTGCGGTGCAAAATGTTGCCGACGAAGGGTATCAGGAACTTTTGTTGCTGGTGTACGTGCTACTGGCCGTAGGGGTGGCCGTGTTGTGCTTTTTACGCAAGTATTCCACCATTCCGGTTTTGGGGGCGCTCAGTTGCATGTATTTGCTCATTGAAATACCAGCCATCAGTTGGCTTTGGTTTTTGGTGTGGATGGGTTTGGGCCTAGCCATTTATTTTCTATATGGGCAAAAAAACAGCAAGCTGGCTACCGCAAACAAGTTTTCGTAGCGCCATTTTTTAAACAACCTTTATTGGCTTGGCCACGCTTGGCTTAGGGCGGCAGGTTGGGCTTTTCACCGTCAAGTGTGGTCTAGTGTTGTAGCGGACGTTTTTTTATCATACCGCCCCGGGTGTCTTTCACGCTATTCATAACCACAAAGGCTGCCGGGTCTATTTTTTCAATCTCGGTGGTTAGCTTGCTTAGCTCAAGCCGGGTTATAACGGTGTAAATAATATCTACGTCGATGGTTTGGGCCAGCATGCCATAGCCGCGCTTGCCTTTATAAAGGGTTACGCCCCTGCCCATTTTGCCAATTAGCATGGTTCTAATTTCATCCGTGTGAGACGATACAATGGTTACCCCAATGTATTCTTCGATACCCTCTACAATAAAGTCGAGCGTTTTTGAAGCTGCTAGATAGGTAATCATAGAATACATGGCAATTTCAATACCCAAAGTGTAGGCAGCAACACTAAATATCAGAGCATTAATCACAATAATGACGTCGCCAATGGTGATGCCAAACTTGCGACCCAGAAAAATGGCCAATACCTCGGTGCCATCAATTACCGCGCCGCCCCTGATGGCAAAGCCAATACCGGCCCCCAAAAAAAAGCCCCCGAAAATGGCAATCAGCAAGTTGTCTTTTGTAACTACGGGAAACTGTACCAAGGCCAACACCATACCTAAGCCAGCAATGGCTAAGGCGGTTTTTATGGCAAACTGTCTATTCATAACGTGTGCTGCCAACGCCACAAATGGAATGTTTACGCCTATCAGTAGCACATACAGCGGTACTGGGGTAAGTGCGGAAATAAGCAAGGCTATGCCCGTGGCGCCACCGTCAATAAAATGGTTGGTTAGCAAAAAGCCCTTTAGCCCAAATGCTGCCGAAAAAATGCCCAACGTAATCAACAGCAAATCTTTTAGCCCGCGTTTTACCGAAATAATGAGGTTGCGGTAGCCTTTGGCCAGCAAAAAGGGCGACGAACGTTTTTCGGAGAGGTTGCTGTACTTGGTTCGCAGCACAAAGCGCTCTACCACATTTTTTAAAAGGGGATTCATGGGCATACCGAGTCCAAAAATATTAGAAGGGTTAGTACAAATCTACTCTTTTGTAGCACTTGGCCACGCAAGTACTTCAAAGTTCAGTCGTATCCGGAATAACTCAGAAACCAAGGCTCCAGTCATTTTTTTAGCCGCTTCAGTTGGCAGTCTTCATGACGATGGCCATGTGCCAAAGCGGGCCATGGTAACGCCAATTTGGAAAAATTGTATGATGCTTAGCAAATAAAAAACCGGCTGTTTTACACAACCGGTTTTTTACAAAGTCTTGCTAACGTTAGCTTTTGCCTTACAAGATTTGAAAGGCGCTAGCAGGCGTATTTTTTTACAAACTGCTTAACAACTCGCTAGCCATCTTTATATAGTCATCGTTTTTACCTTTCGTGGCCAGTTCTACTGTTTTTTGTGCCATTGCTTTTGCGCCCGCTTTATCGCCCATTTTGTTGTGAATGCGTGCTTTCAACAGCGTCATCCAGTAAGCATCAGGGTTTGATTCTATAGCTTTATCAACCCAAATTTTTGCTTGTGCTAAGTCTTTGTTGTTGTCATAATAATAAGCCGCGGCATTAAAATAAGGGCGAGTGTCGGCCTTCATGGCTTGCTCAATTTGTGCCATCACTTTTTTGTCCACGTCGGTGGTTATGGGGAACGAAACATAGGTTTTTTCCCAAATCATGGCTAAACTGATGCTGGTGTTAGTAACGTCGTCAAAACTGAGCGTAAACGTTTCTACATTCATTGGCATAGGATAGGAGGGGGCTTTTACCCGTACCACGTCATTTTCTTGCTTGTAGGCCGATGGGCTCGTTACGTTTAGGTCTTTGGTAATGATAAACGTCCACTCGGTAGCGCCAGGAATGGTTATCATACCATACTTGCCTGGCTTTATGGCCACGCCGCCAATGCTTACCTCGTCGGAAAACGTAAGGGTAGTGGCCTGGTTAGCACCCGTGCGCCACACCTTGCCAAAGGGCACTACATCGCCAAATATTTTGCGTCCTTTTACGCTGGGGCGGCTATAGCTTAGCTCAATGTTGCCCAAACCAAAATCTTGTTTCAACACTTGGGTAGAACTGGGAGCTGGTGTTTTAAGGGCTTGTGCTTGCACGCCAAAGCCAGTAAATAGTATGGCAGAAGCCATCAACATTTGTTTCATCATGTAAATTGTTTTGGCAAAATTACTAGGCAATACATCAACCCACCCCATTATTTTTCAACCAGTGCTAATACACGTGTTAGCACTGGTGTCTATTTTTTTAAAATTGTGCTGTACGGGTACCGCTTCGCCCAAGCGTTGAGCCAGTCTGTTAACGCCGCAAAGCCCCTACTCGTGTTTTAGCTGAGGAGCCTTGTGGCTATTTTTCCGCCGTGTGGCAAAGCAAATTGATTTTGTTGCAGCGTTGGGCCATTGGGTTTGGTGGCCCGGCGCTTGGCCTAATGCCAAAGTGCTGGCAAACGGCATAATGGCTTTCCACTTTACAGAGCGCAGCGCTGCTGTTGTGTAGCCTCAGCCAGCTGTGTCCGTAAGTTAGTAAGTCTTCGCCAATAGGCTGCCCCCTTGGCGGGGTAGCAAGCAAGGGGTAATGGTATCGGCTTGGTTTGCATGCTGTACCATCAACTGCGCGGTAACCAATACTTTTGCAATAAATTTCTACCCTTTACGTGATTCGTTTTTACCCCGAGAGTGCCTTAGTACAGTTAGAATTCGACAAGGTGCAGTCTTTATTGGCTGCCCATTGCCGAACAGATTATGCCATTAAAAAAGCCGAAACGCTGCGGGTGCATACCCAAATTGAGTTTATTGATACCCAGTTGCGCCAAAGCTTCGAATACAAGTTATTGGTAGAGGGCGGGCAGCACTTCCCCAACGATTTTACGCTGAATTTGGCCAAAGAGATAAAGCTGGTGAGCATACCGGGAGCCATGCTGTTAGGCGATCAGTTTTTGCAAATGCGTAGGTTACTGGAGGCGGTAAGCAGCATTTTTAGATGGTTTGATGCCGAGCGAAGGCTGGCCTACCCGGCGCTAACCGTGGTGGTAAACGACTGCTATTACGAAAAAGCCATTGCCGAAAGCATAGATGCAGTATTGGATGAAACCGGTGTGGTAAAAGACAATGCCAGCCCAGAACTGGCGCAAATACGCATGAGCCTGTACCGAAAGCGCAACGAGCTGCGTAGGGTGTTTGATAGGCTGGTTCAAAAAATGAATAAAAATGGCTACTTGGCCGATATTGAGGAAAGCTTCATCAATGGCCGCCGCGTATTGGCCGTATTTGCCGAAAATAAACGCATGATAAAAGGGGTGATGCATGGCGAGAGCGACAGCCGACAGACCACTTTCATTGAACCCGAAGAAACCACCGAGCTTAACAACGAAGTGTTTAGCCTCGAAAACGATGAGCGCAAAGAAGTTCACCGCATTTTGCGCAAGCTAACCGCCGATTTGCTGCCTTGGGCCTATTTGCTAAAACAGTATCACGAGCTGCTGGGCGAATTTGATTTTATACGCGCTAAAGCAAAATTGGGGATTGATATGCATGGCAATTTTCCAGCGCTGGTAAACAAGGCGCATGTGGAACTGCGAGAGGCTTATCACCCGCTGCTGTTTTTGTACAATGCCAAAAGCCAAAAGCCCACCATACCGCTGGGCATTACCCTTGATGAAAAAAACCTGAAGATAAAGGCTGCCACGCTTACAACAACAAAAGAACCCCTAAAACCGAGGCATTCTGGTGCAAGCCTGGAAGTTGGTATGTGTACACGATTTTCATGCCGACCAACAAATGCCTGAAAATCGTGTACACAT
>RDXD01000378.1 GCA_004292575.1 Bacteroidota bacterium | reverse complement strand
CGAGTTTGCCCGGGTTTAGGCCCCCGCCCGAATTTTTAGGCCAGTTTCTACAGCCCTTGATTTTTTTGTTTCTTTTTTTATCAAGAAAAAAAGAAAAAAGCAAAAAACGCGGGGAATTGCGGATCTCTGATTTTTAGCGACTGACATCCGACATCCCACATCCCACATCCGACAGGCTACATCAGACATCCCACATCAGACATCCCACATCAGACATCCCACATCCCACATCAGACATCCCAGATCCGGCATTCCGCCATCCAAGAAGCCATTTTACCTTCTCCCTTATCTTTGCCAACATATGAAATTTGGAGTGGTAGTTTTCCCCGGCAGCAATTGCGACCGCGATATGCACGACGCCCTGGCCCACGACCTTGGGCAGCAAGTAAGCATGCTGTGGCACAAAGACAAAGACCTTAGCAGTTTTGCTACAGACGATTGCATCGTTCTGCCTGGCGGCTTTAGTTATGGCGACTATCTGCGCTGCGGCGCCATTGCCCGTTTTAGCCCCATGATGCAGAGCGTGGTTGCCTTTGCCCAAAAAGGCGGCAAAGTGCTGGGGGTATGCAATGGCTTTCAGATACTGTGCGAAGCAGGATTGCTGCCCGGTGCACTGCTGCGCAATGCCAACCAGCAGTTTGTTTGTAAAAATGTGTACCTCAGCAGCGGCAACCAAACTGGCCTAAAGGTACCCATTGCACACGGCGAGGGCAGGTATTACGCTGACCAGCAGACTTTGGAACAGCTGAAGGAGCAAAACCAGATTATTTACAGATACACCACCCCGCAGGGGCAGGTTACCCAAGATGCCAACCCCAACGGAGCCTTGGACAACATTGCGGGCATTTGCAATGCGCAGCGTAATGTTTTTGGGATGATGCCCCACCCCGAAAGGGCTACTAATGCGCTGCTTGGCAATACCGATGGAATTGCCGTGTTTAAAGCGCTGGGTTTGATAAATTAACAGTTTATGGTGTAAGGAACTTTTGATTGGCGCGTCTTAATACGGTGCGCAATTACACAAAAGCGTTTCAACATCAGAAAACAGGACGTCAAAGACCTTTGCGCCGCCACTAACCGCCCCGTATTAAACCGTGTAAAAATGATAACCCAAAAATATGCAGCAGTAGGAAAAACGGCGGCATCGCTATTTTGAAGTTTTTCTCCTCACATGATGAGGCCGTCGTCTGACTTTTAAAAGCTAAACACAGGTACACCCGCTCCAAACATGAGCACCCAAAACGCCCCACGAAACGCTGCACGCTCAGCAAAATGAACCTTGGGCACGCTGTATGATAAAATAAACCAGTCTCCACCCCTAGAGAGGCGCACTAAAAATAAACACATGAAAAAAATTACCCTCTTAGTCTTGACCTGCACCCTAGGCCTGGCAAGCATGGCACAGCTAAAAAATCCTGTAAAGTGGACCTATGCTGCCAAAAAAATAAACGCTACCAACTACGAACTCCGTTTTACGGCGCAAATCGACCGTACTTGGCATATTTATACCATCGACCATAAAGGCGATATTGGCGTAGCCACTTCATTTACCATAAATACCAATCCCTTAGCCACTACGGTGGGCAATGTAAGCACTACCGCCAAAGCCCTTGCCATGAAGGACCCCAGCACGGGCACCAACGTAAAGTTTTATGAAGGACAGGTGGTTTTTATCCAAAAAATAAAGCTGAAAGCCCCGGTAAAAACCAACATAACCGGCACAGTAGAGTTTATGGCCTGCGATGATAAGCAGTGTTTAGCCCCAACCACCAAGGCTTTTAACATTGATTTGCAATAGCACCCTTCATACCATGAAACACATTTTTTTGCTGGTGGCTGCAGTGTTTGTGTTGGCTTCGGGCCACGCCCAGCCAACCGCTGTTCCCACCTTTAATACGGCTGCTACCCGCATTACCGATACCACAGTGCGGCTTAAAATAACGGCCAAGTTGCCCGAAGGCCTTCAACTGCTCGGTACCAAAAAGCGCAGTACCGACGATCCGTTTATCACCACGCTGGTTCTCGACTCGGGGGTAGTGGTAACGGATACCGCCAGCGAAACGGGCACTACCAGCCGCATAGCAGTACCTGCCACCAACGGTGCCGTGCTGGTTTACTCCGATAGTGCTGCATTTGATTTTACCCTGCGCGTGCCTGCCCGCCTAGCCGAAATAACCGGAACCTTAAACTGGCTTGGTATTCAGGGCGAAAACTTTCCCAATGGCAGCTCAGCATTTTCGCTAGCCCTACCTAGCCCTGCCTCGTCCAGCACGCAGCCCGCTAACGCCACCGAAACACCGCGGTCGGGCTGGGGGCTGTTTCTTTTTTGCTTGCTCATTGGCTTTGCAGCGGTATTTACACCCTGCGTATTTCCATTGATACCGGTTACCGTAAGCTTTTTTTTAAAGCGCAGCAAAACACCTGGCCAAGGGGTACGAAACGCATGGATTTATGCTTTTTCCATTGTGCTAATTTACACGGTGCCCACACTGCTGCTAACGCTGGCCTTTGGCGATAAGTTCTTGTATCAGGTGAGTTCACACCCCATTACCAACCTGGTGTTTTTTGCCATATTCTTGGTTTTTGCCATTTCGTTTTTTGGTGCTTTTGAGCTTAGCTTACCAAACAGCTGGGCTGGAAAAGCCGACGAAAAAGCTGGTAAGGGCGGCGTGGTGGGCATTTTTTTTATGGCCCTTACTCTGGTTATTGTGTCCTTTAGCTGCACCGGCCCCATTGTGGGCTCGCTCTTGGGGCAAACCAGCGGACAGGGCCTTAGCCTTGGCCCGGTAATTGGCATGCTGGGCTTTGGTGTAGGTTTGGCCTTGCCGTTTGGCGTATTTGCACTTTTCCCTAATATGCTCAAAAGCCTGCCCAAAAGCGGCGGCTGGCTCAATACGGTAAAGGTGTTTTTTGGTTTTATAGAGCTAGCCCTCGCCATGAAATTTCTTAGCAATGCCGACCTAGCTTACCATTGGGGCCTGCTCAACCGCGACGTATTCCTTAGTATTTGGATTGTAATTTTTGTGCTTATGGGTGTGTATTTGCTGGGCAAGCTGAATTTTAGCCACGATAGCCCGTTACCTTTTTTAAGTGTGCCGCGCTTATTTTTTGCTATGGCAGCGCTCATTTTTGCCATGTACATGGTGCCTGGCCTTTGGGGTGCGCCACTCACACCAATTAGCGGCATTTTACCGCCGCCTTCCACCCAAAAGTTCAACCTCGATAACTTGCAATACACGCTGGTGGGTAACGCCGCCACAGATTCGGCGCCAGCACCTGTAAAGTATGCCGATAAATTTCACGTGCCGTTTGGCCTTACGGCCTACTACGACCTAAACGAAGGGCTAAGCGCAGCCAAACTGCTTAATAAACCCGTAATGATTGATTTTACGGGCTGGAGCTGTGCCAATTGCCGTAAAATGGAAAACGAAGTGTGGAGCAATCCAGCGGTTTTGAAGCGCCTGCGGCAAGATTTTGTGCTGGTAAGTTTATATGTTGACGACAAAACGCGATTGCCACAGGCTGAGCAATATACCAATGCGGCAGGTGAGACCATCACCACCATAGGTGCAAAAAACTTGGATTACGAAATACAAGCCTTTAACCTCAATGCCCAACCCTTGTACAAGTTTGTAGATTTAGAAGGCCGTCCGCTAAGCCCCGTGCAGTATGGTTACGACCCCGATGTAAATAAGTTTCTAAAGCATTTGGATACGGTTGAAAAAGCTTTTCGTCAGACACCCTAATGGTAACCATGGTGAATGTAAACTGCTGAAAAAGACCGTGGCTGATGCTTAGCCAAATGACAAAACCCCATTAATAAAAAAGCACCATACGCTGATGAACAGCTTTGGTGCTTTTTTTTGTTTGGTTGTCACGCTGTATAAACCGGCTGTGTTTGCTTAATGGCAGGCAAGTTTACTAACTACAGAACAGTAGGAAATACAGCATGACAAGATTTTTATGCGCCATTTTTAGGCTCAATATAGGTCGTTTGTTTAGATTAACAAGCACATAGAACGCCACTTCTAACGATATCATACCCAAGCAAAACTGAGGGCTCAGAGCCGCTCCATTCTTAATTAATGAGCAAGTTAAAACTGAAAACCTTCGAAAAAAATGCTTTTACAAAAAATTACCAACTTATCACCAAAGGTTATACGGCACCCATCATTGCTCATAACCTACAACCGAAAAGTCGATTATGTGCTAAAGAGAAATTTGCTTTTCGGTCATCATTTTGCGCAGGTTGATCAGTCCGTAGCGCATACGGCCTAAGGCTGTATTGATGCTACAGTTGGTGAGACCGGCAATTTCTTTAAAACTAAGGTTGGCGTAATGCCTAAGCACAATCACTTCCTTTTGCTCCTCGGGCAGCAAATCGAGCATGCGACGCACCCGGTCATAACTCTGGCGCTTTATCATGTGGAACTCGGGGCTCTCTTCCGTACTACCAATCCAGTCAAAAACATCCGTGCCATCGGCAGTGCGTATTACTGGCGACCGCTTTACTTTCCTAAAGTGATCCACACACAGATTGTGCGCAATCCGCATGGCCCAGCTCAAAAACTTCCCCTCATCATTGTAGCGCCCGCCCTGTATGGTATCTACAATTTTTATAAATACATCTTGAAACAAATCTTCGGCCAGGTACTTGTCTTTCACCAAAAACAAAATAGAAGTGTATACACGGTCCTTATGCCGGTTTATAAGCACTTCAAAAGCTTTGGCATTGCCTTGATGGTAGGCGGCAAGCAGCATGGAATCGCTGAGGCTGGAAATTTCGGGCATCATTTTTTTACCATTTAGAGGGTGACTAAGACACGGGCACTGGCGGCTGTGTGCGGGGGTAAAAATGATGCTATAGGCGTTATATGAATGTTTGAGGGCTCAAATTGCAGCTTTCTTTCGAAATGCTGCTTTTGAAATAGCAAATATTATGCTAAAAAAACAAATGGCTGTCCATTAGGGCAACTTGAGCGCAAAAAATAAACACATTTTTCAATTCACTCGGCATCGAAACACATATTGATACGCAATCATCTACTGCCGCAAACATTAGCCTAACTTGCGCCGTTACACAAATACTGCATTCACTTTATACACAATATGCCAAAAAAAGCTGCTCCCAACCCTACCCCTGCACCGTTAACCGAGGTTGGTTTCGACAATGCCATTTTTATAAAAGGTGCCCGCACCCACAACCTAAAAAATGTGGATGTAAGCATACCCCGCAACCAACTGGTGGTAGTAACCGGCGTAAGTGGCTCGGGCAAATCGAGCCTTACGATTGATACGCTGTTTGCCGAAGGGCAACGCCGCTATGCTGAAAGCCTAAGTGCCTATGCCCGCCAGTTTATGCAGCGCATGAACAAGCCCGAGGTGGACTATATAAAAGGCCTATGCCCCGCCATTGCCATTGAGCAAAAGGTAATAACCCGCACACCGCGAAGCACCGTGGGCAGCATGACCGAAATGTATGATTACCTGCGTCTGCTATATGCCCGCATTGGCACCACCATTAGCCCCATTAGTGGAAGGGCTGTAAAAAAAGACGATACCAGCGATGTGGTGGCTGCTATGGCTGCACAAAGCCCGGGAGCGAAGATGCTGCTGTTGGTAGCTTTTAAAGTACACCAAAACCGCAACCCCAAAGAAGAGCTAAACATATTGTTGCAAAAAGGCTTTACCCGCGTGGCAGCTGGCAGTGCGGCCAACAAAGAAATGGTTACGCACCGCATTGAGGATTTGATGGACGATGCAGACCTTTACGAATCGGTGTTTGGGGGCGGTGCCACCCAACAAAAAGCCAAGCTAAAACCCGATGCACAATGCTATTTGGTGGTGGATAGGCTGGTAGCCAAGGCCTTTGACGACGACGATTTGCACCGCTTGGGCGACAGTGTGGACACGGCTTTTTTTGAGGGCGAAGGAAGCTGTCTCCTGCTGATTAACGACGATAAAGCGCTTTCGTTTAGCAACCGATTTGAGCTAGATGGCATGCAGTTTGACGAGCCAGTGCCAAACCTGTTTTCTTTCAACAACCCTTACGGCGCCTGCCCCACATGCGAAGGCTTTGGCCAAGTATTGGGCATTGACCCTAATTTGGTGATACCCGACCGCAGCTTGAGTGTTTACGAAAATGCCATTGCACCATGGCGCGGCGAAAAACTGGGCGAGTGGAACCGCATGCTCATACGGGCCGCGCCAAAATTTGGCTTCCCCATTCACAAACCCATACACGATCTTACCGAGGACCAATACCGGCTGCTGTGGAAGGGGAATGCCCACTTTGAAGGCTTAGATGCATTTTTTAACGAAGTAGAACAGAATCTATATAAGGTGCAGTACCGCGTATTGCTTAGCCGCTACCGAGGCCGCACCACCTGCCCCGAATGCGAGGGCTACCGCCTGCGCAAATCGGCACTGTACGTAAAAATTGCCGACCAGCATATTGGGCAATTGTGTGCCATGCCAATAGACAAGCTCCATACTTGGTTGCAAAAGCTTACCCTTAGCCCTCACGAGGCCACCATAGCCAAGCGCATCTTAATAGAACTTGACCTGCGCTTGCAAACCATGAGGGATGTAGGCTTGGGGTACCTTACGCTTAATAGGCTGGCCAATAGCCTAAGCGGCGGCGAAAGCCAGCGCATACAACTTACCCGCAGCCTCGGCAGCAACCTTACCAACAGCTTGTATATAC
Organism: Bacteroidota bacterium; assembly: GCA_004292575.1. Lineage (GTDB taxonomy): Bacteria > Bacteroidota > Bacteroidia > Chitinophagales > Chitinophagaceae > Phnomibacter. The sequence goes on along the minus strand of RDXD01000378.1, from coordinate 26,360 downwards.
TGGACGAACCCAGCATTGGCCTGCACAGCCGCGATACCGAACGCCTGATACAAGTGCTTAAAAACCTACGCAATTTGCAAAACACCGTGGTGGTGGTAGAGCATGATGATATGATGATGCGGCAAGCCGATTATATTATAGACATGGGCCCTTTGGCCAGCCACCAAGGCGGCCAGGTGGTGGCGGCAGGAAACTACAAACAGTTGATAGCCAACCCCGAAAGCCTAACCGGCCAATACCTGAGCGGCAAAATGCGCATTGAACCGCCGCCGCAGGTGCGCAGCTGGAAGCAAAGCATTTGGGTGCGGGGTGCAAGGCAAAACAACCTAAAAAACATTGACGTGCAACTCCCGCTGGGCTGCCTGCTGGTGATTAGTGGTGTAAGCGGCAGCGGCAAAACCACGCTCATAAAACAAATTGCCTACCCGGCGCTGCAAAAAGCAATGGGCGAACCCACCGATAAAGTGGGCCAGCACCAAAAGCTGGAGGGCGACTATAAACAACTAACTGGTGTAGAGTTGATTGACCAAAACCCCATTGGCAAAAGCAGCCGCAGCAACCCGGTAACCTATATAAAAGCCTACGACGCCATACGCGACCTGTACGCCAACCAACAGCTGAGTAAAATACGCGATTTTCAGCCACGGCATTTTAGCTTTAATGTAGATGGCGGCCGCTGCGATACCTGCAAAGGCGAGGGCGAACAAGTGGTGGAGATGCAGTTTTTGGCCGATGTGCATTTGGTTTGCGAAAGCTGTGGTGGCAAACGCTTTAAAGATGAAGTGCTGGAGGTGCGGTGCAGTGGCAAAAACATACACGATTTGCTAGAAATGAGTGTGGACGAAGCGCTGGCGTTTTTTACGGCCTTGGGCAAAGAAGGGGCAGCCATTGCCACAGCCATTAAACCTTTGCAAGATGTGGGCCTGGGCTATGTAAAACTGGGGCAAAGCAGCGATACCCTGAGTGGTGGCGAAGCCCAGCGCGTAAAACTGGCCTCTTTTTTGGGTAAAGGAAAAAGTGCTGGTCAATTGCTGTTTATTTTTGATGAACCTACCACAGGTCTGCATTTTCACGATATAAAAAAACTATTGGCTTCGTTTAATGCACTTATAGCACAGGGGCACAGCATTTGGGTAATAGAACACAATACCGACGTAATTAACAGTGCCGATTGGGTAATAGACCTTGGCCCCGAAGCGGGCGAAGCGGGTGGAAACTTGGTGTTTTCTGGTACACCCGCACAGCTAAAAGGCTGTGCACAAAGCTGGACGGGGAAGTTTTTATAGCATATCTTTTTTGTTTAATTTACACTTAACCCAGTTAGATTTCTATTATGAGCAGTGCTATTTGCGTGTCGGATTTTAGAAGAATAGTAAGAACAACAGGACTGTTGTGTTTGCTTTGTTTTTTGAAGGCACCCGAGGCTAATGCTCAAACCATCACCATTAATTCGGGCAGTACTAAACTACCCATGCCATTTGCTACCGTTCAAAACCTGCGGGCGCAATGGGCAAGAGTGGGTACAGATAAAGGGACTTTATTGTTTACCGAAGCCGATAGCCGAGATGGCGATAGCATTTTGATTTCCTATACGGGGTACAAGCCGTTGCGGATGGTAAAACCAACTGCAAACATAACCTTGACCATGATGCCACTGGAGGCAACCTTAGAACCTGTGGTAATTTTACCCTGCAATGGAACCGGAACGGCAGAATTGCGTAATTATAAGAAGAACAAATCGTCGTGGAGCCTTGGCAGCAATGAAAAAGCACTTGCCACCTGGGCGGCCTACATCCCTAATCCGGATAAAATAAAAGGCATACTTACTTCTATTCATTTTCGGCTTAGCAATACCGACATGCCAAAATCGGCAACCGGCGCACCATTAAAAGTACGCCTTTTTGAATACAACGACGCAACGGGTTTTCCGGGTGAACCATTTTTGCAAAAAGAACTGATTGTTTACCCCAAATCAAAAGACGTGGTGATAGATGTTAGCGAAGAGCGGTTGCGGCTTCCTAAAAACGGGTTGGTAGTAGCCATTGATTTTTTCTACGCAGGAGAGCAATACATACACACACACCAGGTGAAGCTGTATCGTGCCGACGGTAGCAGCATCGATACGTTGATTCGAAAATATGGGTCGGCCATCACCGCTGTACATGCAGACAACATGCTTGGAAAGGGGTACAGTTTTGGGTACAAAACTAATACATGGCGCGAAACCACCACCTCACTCACCCAGCCATTGGCACCTAAAGTTGAACTTGGCATTAAACCATGTGATTAAGCTGCCCAACCCAAGTTTAACCGAGGCATCATAGGTTTAGCCTACGGTGAAACAAATAAAACTTTCAATGCCAGCGCAAGTATAGCGTTTCCATTTGCAGGACTCAGAATGCCCATACCGCTGGCAGCGGCTAGTTGCGGGCCATCCACATGAACTTTCAGCAACACACTAAAGCGTAAAGAGAACCATTTTTTGCAAGGTTATACCCTACCATATGATGTGTTAATGCGCAGCGTAAAGGGTAAATTAGAAACTTTTTACTAAAATTGGCTTCTTGAAAAAAGAAACAATCTGCACCACAACCAATTATGCTTTTACAAGTGCCTAAAATTATTATGCTTGACACATGCCTGTAGGTACCACTTGACTAAACAAGATATTATAATCGAACGAACTGATTCAACCTTTTAGCACCAACCTATCAATCTTGGCGGCAATCTCCAATAGCCCTTAAGCCAAGTTAAGCTGGGAATGCCTTACCCTGCTCCTGCCTCGCTATTTCTGCTTCAAACCGATTGTAAATTACCAGTATCAATAGCCCAAATACAATGGCCGAAACAATTAAAACGGTATTGAGTAAACCCGTTACCGAAAACGATAAACGGAGCAAAATGGTGGAAATGATAAAACCGGAGTTGCGCATTATTTTGTGAAACTCATCGGTATGGAAAAATGAAAACAACAGCAGAATAACATCGGCAATAATGAGTACGGTAAAGAACTGCTCAAAGAAAATATTGTTGATGTTGGTGAATGATGTGGCGGTATGGTCAGCGGGATTAAGGGTGTGAATAAGCCAGCTAAAAAAAGAGTAAGCCGCCAAAGCAATGAGTATTGGAACCAAAAGCGCTGCCAATACTCTCTTTATATTAATGAATCGCGTGGTGCCATCACCCAACGGCTGCAACGAAGCGCTAACCGAATAACGTTTCTTGCTTTGCACATAAAACAAATAGATGAGAAAGAAAAGCGCAATTGACGCTACAATATCGTAGGTAAATTGCAAATCATATTTAATGCTAAACCAATCGGTAGAAAGCGAAAGATTGGAGAGATCTTTAAACAAACGCCGGATGATAATAAGTGAAATAATTTCGTATTGCTTACCAATGTAGGTGGTAATGGAGTTTGGCAGGTAATGAACCAATAAATACACCTCGTAAACCAAAATAAAAGAAAACGGGGTATAAATGGCAGCAATGGGGTTGGTTAGTAGCTCCGAGGGCTGCTTAATGGGAATAATACCAAAATCAACAAGGTAGATAATGGCAAGGTGAACCACAAACGAGGCGATGGCAATAACCAAAATAATCCGCTCGCTGGTGCGCTTTGTTTTTTCGGAAAGCAGCTTTTGATAAAGTGCCTCAAAGTTTTTATTTAGCATCTTTGTTTTGGTTTTGGTTGCCGCTCAATGTTATTTTCCCCCAACACAGAATTGCGGCAAAGGTTTTACCCTTAGCCCATTTGACACTTTAAATGCCCAAGAAATAGGAAAGCGCGGCCAAAAAGCAGGCAACTCGCCAAACCCAAGACGATCTAAATGCCAACCTGCCGTAGAAACGCAACGACGCCGATAGCCGACAAGGGGCCCCAAAAGCCACACCATGGCCAAAATATGCCCACGGTGACTGGGGTGAAATTTGGCAATTGGTCTATGCTATTGCCGCACTTTAAACTGCTATGGCATTTTAGCGACAGCAAGCCTTAACTTGCCCCGTACTATGGTGGCCGTAAAAACCCTTCTATTCTGGTGTGTATTTGGGCTATTGCACGCTTCGGTGTTGGCGCAAGCGGGGCGCAAGCAGGCGAGCTACGGCTTGTTGGAAACCAAGGTGCAAAGTGACGACAAGGCAGACAGCGTACAGCAGTTTTTTGACAATGCCGATGCCTGCATGGATGCCGACCGCTACGACTCGGCTGAGTTTTGGCTGAGTAAGGTAGGGGCGCGCCTAGAGCTGCAAAAACCCAGTGTTTTCAATTTCTATTACCACTCGCGCCAAGCAGAGGTGTTTTATTACAACAACCTTTTGCAATTGGGCCGCCAACAAACCCATAGAGCGCTTCAAATTGCCAAGCAACTCAACGACAGTTTCTTTATTTCTGATGCATACAACTTCTTGGGTTTGTTTGCACTTAATCTGGAACAGTATGAGCAAGCCGAAAAATACCTATTGGCGGGCCTCCGATATTTCCCACAGAATAAGAAGCCTAAATACCTTTTACCCTTGTCTGAAATTTACCATTTGCATGGTAATGTTGGTGAGACTTATGTAAAAATGGGCCATCATACAAAAGCCCTGCTGCACTATGACAGCTCCATTGCCTCCGCAAAACTGCACCATGCCACGCGAGCCGTGGCCCTGGGCCTTATTAGTGCCGGCGAGGTACTTATAGAGCTGAAACGCTACGACAGCGCATTTAACTACGTAAACGCTGGTAGGCTAATGGCTCAAAAATACGCCGACAACGACGTTGCCCTTATTGGTTTTGGGCATGAGGTAATGGTACATGCGCGACAGGGCAACAAAAAAGAGGCTTACAGTTTGGCCGCGCTAGGGCTTAAGTTTCAAAAAGAGCACCTCATGAATCCTTACTACAGCCTACTCTTTATGAAAAAGCTCGCAAATTTTTACGCACTCTACAACGATGACAAGCAGGTATCGGCAGTACAGCGGGCCACCATAAATACTGAGGCTGACGTAAGACGGCGAAACAACATACAACTGGAATCGGTGCTGAGTGCAGGCTTGACCAACGAGAATAAACTGCTGCTGCTAGAGGTGGAAGAGGCCAGGCAAAAGCAACGGCAAAACAACCTTAAAGTTGGCTTTTTATTGTTAACCATTGCGCTCCTATTATTGGGATTTCTGTACTATAGAAAAAGCCTAAAGCAAAAGCTTGATATGGCTAACATGCGAGAAAAAATAAGCCGCAATCTTCACGATGATATTGGCGCAAGCATCAGCAGTCTTCACATTTACAGCACCATCGCCCAGTCATTGTTGCCCAATGAACCTTCAAAAACCATTGAGCTGTTACAAAAAATATCTCACCAGTCGAAACAATTGATGGAGAATATGAACGATATGGTTTGGAGTATGAAAGGCGACGAGATAGATGCTATGACCCTGAGCACGCAACTCAAAAACTTTGGTGCCGAATTGCTAACCGCAAAAAATATTCAATGCCACTACGACATAAGCGATGAAGCATTCAAGGCATTTAAAACCTTTGAATCGAGAAAAAACGTACTGTTGATTATAAAGGAAGCCATGAACAATGTGGCCAAGTACAGCAATGCCAGCCATGCAGAAATACAGGTATTGAAGGCGGAAAAGAGGCTGAGCATTAAAATTTGTGATAACGGCATTGGCTTTAATGCTGCTGAACAGCACCAAGGCAACGGCATAAAAAATATGAGCGCAAGGGCAAGAGAACTAAAGGGCGAGCTTCAAGTGGTTTCTGCCCCAGAAAAAGGAACTATTGTAGCGGTTGACATACCCATACCTTGATTTAGGGATTGGCCGCGGCTTTTATAGACATTACTTTTATGCCGTGAAAATAAAGGTATTTATTTACGACGACAGCGATGTACGCAGGCAAAGCCTGAGGGCCCTAGTGGACCTAACGCCTGCTTACGAATACTGTGGCGAGGGGGCAGATTGTAGCAACCTGCTAATTGATATGGAACGCAGTAGGCCCGATGTAGTGCTCATGGACATTAATATGCCCGGCGTAAATGGCATTGACGGCCTAAAAATGCTGAAACGCAATTTTCCTGCCATTAAAGTGCTGATGCAAACTGTATTTGACGACAGCAATTTGGTTTTTGAAAGCATTCGAAACGGAGCCAATGGCTATGTGCTAAAAAAAGACACGCCCCAGCGGCTTACCGAAGCCATAAAAGAAGTTTATGATGGTGGCGCCGTAATGAATCCGGGTATTGCACAAAAAGTATTGTCGTTCTTTTCCCCAAAAAGCCATGACCACTTGCTTACGATTAGGGAAGTGGACGTACTAAAGCTTTTGGCAGATGGCATGAGTTACAAAATGGCTGCTGCTCAATTAGACATCAGCTTTCACACGGTAAATGCACACGTTAAAAAAATATATGAAAAACTGCATGTTCAATCGTTGGGCGAGGCCATTGCATATTACTACCGGCATTTAGGTTAACAAAAAGCTCCCCAAGCGCAATCCTAGAAACGCATTTTTTAAGTACCAAAAAATCATCGAAACACCATGCAAAGTATTTTACGACTGGTCGTTTTTGCACTATTTGTGCCATGTTCAATCTTAGCCCAAAGCAACTATTCGCAAACCAATTTTAGAGCCGGCCAAAGCACCTATACGGATATTGGTGCCACGGGAACAGCCATTGCCATGACCGATGCCGCTGCCGGAACCAGTACCGTGCCGCAAAACATCGGCTTCAACTTCAATTTTAATGGCACCGTTTTTACCCAGTTTATGATGCATGCCGATGGAATTATGCGGTTTGGGACAAGCGCACCTGGCGCGGCTACCGATATTGCCGCTAGCAATGCCGGTGTTTATGGAGCGGTTTTTACCGCTACGTCTGCTAATCTTCAAAACATCGTTTTACCCTTTTTTACCAATTTGGTAGCTGGTGTGGGCAGCCCCGAGTTTCATGTGCTTACAACGGGCACAGCACCGGGCCGGGTATGCACCATTCAATGGAAAAACCTTCGCGATGCCGACGACCCCGGTGGTAGCACGCAGCACCAGTTTTCGAACCTTAGCTTTCAGGTGAAACTGTATGAATCCAGCAACGATATTGAGTTTGTTTATGGCACCTTTATGCCATCTGCCAATGCCACGCTGGGTAGAGGTGCCGCCAGCGGTATTAAAGCAACCAGTACATCGTTTTTGGGGCTTTATCGGGTTAACTCGTTCATGCCTTATCAAAAAACAATTGTTGTTAACCCTACGCACCATGCCCGCATAGCCAGTTCATTTCCGTTTCGCAAAACTGTGCTGCCTGCATTTGGCTACTCAAGCAAGTTTTTTGGCCGCCTAAATGCCGATGTTAATGTAGCAAAAATATACGCCGACAGCATAGTGCCGGTTGGCAATCAAACCGCCGGACGCGTGGAGGCGCTGGTGGTAAACGAAGGCAGCACCACCATGAATAACATTGCCGTGAACTTGAGTATTACGGGTGCAAACACGCATGCCGACGCAGTTAACATTGCCAGTCTTGCGGCTGGCGCATCGCAACGCATCGTATTTCCTGATTATAGTCTTAGCAACAAAGGACAGCAAAACATACAAGTAGCAGTGGCGTTGGCAGGCGATGATCGTGCCGAAAACAACCAACTGGCGGCAACACAGGTACTGTCGCAAAGTCATTACCAAACACGCGACTTTTCGACAACCAGTAATCTTGGCATAGGATTTACAAGTTCTCAAAACTTGACTTCGATAAAAATGTATGGCAGTGGCACCCGAAAACTGCTACAGCTGCGTTTGCCTTTTGGCAGCTATAGAAGTGCGGTTAATATTCGCATTTATGAAGATGGCGGTGCCGGCGGCGGGCCATCTGGCGCAGCCCTTTTTACTACCAGTACCTTTTTTACTACCAACGAGCAAAGCATCATTGTACCACTCGGCGCTGGCGTTACGGTTACTGGCGATTACTTTATTGCCGTGCAACAAACCACAACCACCAATATGGCATGGCGCATCCTTATGAACCCGCCCATTCGCAACAATAGGTACTTTAACTCAAGCACTAATGGAACTAACTGGGCTACAGATGCTACCGATCCACCATGGGAGCTGATGGTGGAAGACTACAGCGAAAGCACAGGCAGAGATATTGGCATCGAAAACCTTACACAGCTGAGCTGCAACTACAGCACAAGTACCCCCATAACGGTAAGGCTGCGGAATTTTTCGGCCAATGCCATCGACTTTAGTGTGAACCCCACAACCATTACCGGCAAAATGACTAACCCAGCTGGTACCGACTTCCCATTTACTATACCAAAGAACAGTGGGTTGCTGGCACCCGGTGCTGTAGAGGAATTAACCGTTCTAAATAGCTACGACTTTTCGTCCCGTGGTATCCACCGCATTAGCGCAAAAACCAATCTGGCCGACGATACCGAAGCAGGCAACGACAGCCTTGCATTCATCATCAACAATAGCATACCCATCTTAGCTGGCGTAGCCAACCCAGTGTGTCCACTTACCAGCATCACACTTACCGGCCCTGCCAATCTTGCCAGTTTGCAATGGAATGTTGATGGCGCAATAAGCGCTGGCACTACACGCACACTAGCACCGGTAAAAACCACAATTGTTAGAATTAGTGGTACCGACTATCGCAACTGTGTTTTACAGGATAGCATTATAATTGTGGTAAAGGGAGATGGATTGCCGCCAAAGCCGATACTTTTGTTGGGCGATACCCTGCTAAGCCATCGCCGGGCATTTACCGACACTGTAAGGGTACAAAAATTAGCAGGTCATACCATTCAATGGCTAGGTGGCCTAGGAACTGTTGCCAGTGACAGCGCCTTGATTTTGAACCAAATAGCAGGTATGCAAAACGCTAAAATTGCCGCTGCCTATACCCGCACTGTAGATGGATGCAGCAACATTTCTGATACCATTAATTATAACTATGCACCGGGCGTGCTGCACAATTCAAGCGAAGCGCTAACAGTTTGTGACACCGCCTATTACGACTTTGGTGGACCGGTTAGCAACACCGGAGGCAATTTCACCCGTACATTTATGCCAGCCACACCGGGCAAAAAAATGCGGCTGACCATCTACAAACTTGAACTGGCATCGTTTGCCAGCTTACAAATTTTTGACGGGCCATCCACCGCAGCACCCCGCATTGAAGCACTCAGTAATGCTCAAAATGGTAACACCACCCGCACCTTTATTTCGTCGCACGAAAGCGGTATTCTCACCGTAAGATTTGCCATTGGATCCTCAGCCTCTAGCGGCTGGTGGGCCGGCCTAACCTGCCATACCCCCGAAGTTTTTCGAACTGTTGAGCCCGGCAATTGGATAAGCCCTGCTACCTGGGAAAGCAAATTGCCAGGTGGCAGCTATCTGCCTGCCCTTCGGCCACCCTCCAAAGGTGATGACACTGTTTACATTCGGCACAACGTGGGGCTTACCGCTTCTACACCCATGGACCAAATCGTGGTGGAAGAAAGCGGCACTTTAGGCATCGAAAATCCTGCTGTAAACTTCATTTCCATGCCAGCTTACAAAACGGTTCCTCAGCCCGAGTTTCTTGTAAAAGGCACGCTCAACATTAGTCCCCGGGTGCAAATATTTGGCTCTGAAGGCCAAATGATTATTCAGGGCAGACTAAACAATTTTGGGCAAATTGATTTCGACAGTGTGGTATTCAACGGCACCACACCCCAAATATTGGGCGATTTTAGCGGCGCATCTGGAACCCTGAAACGCCTACACATCAACAATCCTGCGGGGCTTACCCTTGGCAGCGACCAGTCGGTATCGGGCTTTAGGTTTGTGCGGGGTTTAATTACCACCAATTCCGAAAACATGCTTACACTAACCGATAACGCCAATGACGAAAATGCAGGTCACCCCAATGCTTACGTCAATGGGCCATTAACCGTTGAAATAAGCAGCGGTTCAGGCAATAGGCTTTTTCCAATTGGTAAGAATGGCGCGTATAGGCCCATACTGCTCTCCAACGACAATGGGGGCGACAACAGCGATAGATTTACCGCGGAAATCGTGGCTGGTCCGCCGCCAAACCGTACACTCCCCGCTGGGGTAAGTGCGGTGTCAACCGTTCGGCACTATCGCGTTACACGCAATGGAAACAACGGCTCGGATTTTAGAATTACGCTACCCTATGGTACCGACGATGGCGTAACCGACCCTGCGGACCTTACGATATTGAAAGATAATGGTGCAGGCGCTTGGCTCAACATTGGTGGCACGCCAACTGGTGCAGCGCCGGGTAGTATCGAAAGCAATACGTTTAATGGGTTTAGCGATTTTGTGCTGGCAACCAAAACCGGATCGCTGCCGGTAACCTGGCTAAGCTTTACAGCACGCCGACAGCAAAACAAAGCTCTACTGGAATGGCGCACTGCCCAAGAGCAAAACTGTAGCCAGTATGAGGTAGAACGCAGTAGCGATGGCATCCAATATAGAACCATCTCCAGATTAACCTGTCGAAACCAACAATTGCCACAAAGTTATACCTACACCGATGTGGCACCCGGGACCGGCTTGTTTTATTACCGCATAAAACAGGTGGACGCAGACGGGAAGTTTACTTTCAGCAGCGTCCGCACTGCCAGCTTCGAGACCGAAGCCGTGCTGCAGGTATATCCCAACCCTGCCAAAAATACAATGCTAATTACAGGTTTGCAACCCCACAGCAGCATCAATTTGTTTGATGCCACGGGTAGAAATGTATTGCAAACCCGCGCCGCGCAATCTATGCTGCAATTGCAAGTGGGCCATTTACCTGCTGGTATTTATCAGCTAACCATTACGCAAACCAGCGGTGTCCAAAACTCGTATAGAATGCAAATTGTAAAATAAATAGATACTTATATCACATGTATAAAAATTGATTCTATTTTTTTGATGTCCCTTACCTGCAACAAGCCGCGACTCCTGGGCTGTGCAAGTCCAATCGTTTATACCAATAAGTTTTGTCCTGATTTAGATGTAAAAACCAACAAAATCGATTACCCGACGTTTTATTGACTTGAAAAAAAACAACATGAGAGCATTATTTTTATTGCTACTGGCAGCGGCTGGCTTGGCGTTTGCACCTGCACTTGAAGTGCTAAAGATTGGAGATAAAATGCCGTTGGGCAACCACGCCATGACGGATGTGAATGGTAAAACCATTACCCTGCAAGGCAGCATGGGAAAGCATGGGATTTTGATAATGTTCAGCTGTAATACATGCCCTTGGGTACTAAAAAACCAGGCAGCTACCATTGAGGCGTGTAAGTACGCACAAGCCAACGGTATTGGCATGGTAGTACTTAACAGCAATGCCGCCCAACATGCCGATAAAGATAGCCCAGAGACCATGAAAACTTACGCTACCGAGCAAGGCTACGCTTGGCCGTATGCCATAGACCAAAATGCCACAGTAGCAGATTCTTTGGGTGCCAAAAGCACACCCGAATGCTATTTGTTTGACGCCAACCAAAAACTGGTTTACCACGGTGGTATTGACGATAGCCCTGATAAAGAAGCGCCCGTAAAAATCAAGCATCTTATTGTGGCAATGGCTGCAGTGGCAGGCGGCAGCGAGGTGCCCAACAAAACCACGCGCTTCAAAGGCTGTAGCATTAAGCGCACTGTTCCGTAAGTTCTCGTGTCATAGCATTTATGCCAATAGTGCTATCGGCTCACCTACGAGGGCGTGCTATAGCCGCTTTTAAAGCCGCTACCAATGCTTCTCGGGTCATGGTGCCATCATAAAACTGGGTGTAACCCACACCATTGTTTACTACCTGGGTGGCAGGTAAAGCACCAAACCAGCTGCTGTCTATTTTGGGTACATACTCGTCGGGATATTGCTCGTTTAGCCAAAAGTGCTTGGCTACCCACCATCCGCGCTGTTGCACAAACTGGTGTAATTTTTTGCTACCATAATCGGAAGCAAAATCTAAGCTAACCAGCGTAAGGTTTACTTGGTAACCCATTTTTTTAAAAGAATCCACCACAGCAATGTAATAGGGCATTTCTTTAATGCAGGGTCCACACAATGTGCTCCAAAAGTTTACGACCTCAATGCCCTTAGCAGCTTTTATATAACGTACCAATTGCTGGGCATCCACTGAATCTATTTGTTGGCACAGCGCCGCATTACTTACTAAAAGTGCTAACACAACTGCCATGCGTTTCAATACCCTCATGTTGCAAATTCATTACGTTGGTGTATCATTCGTCCAATCAGTTTCGCCAACAATGGCTCCATTACTCCACTGGGCCATCAACTCGGCATAGGCAGTTGGCGCCAATGCAGGGCTGTTATAATGGCCGGCTAGTGTTTTTTGCCTGTAGGCTTCGTAAATGGTAACAGCACAAGCTACCGAAATATTAAGGCTTTGGATAATGCCAACCTGCGGAATAATAAAATTGCCATCGGAAAGTGCAACAATTTCGCTGCTACAGCCACTGTGCTCGTTGCCAAATACCAACGCCACCGATTGCGTAAGATTAAGGTCGTAAACGCTGACGCTATTTTGCGCCAAATGCGTGGTGTACACGATTTGGTAGCTTTTGCGTACAGCCGCCATGCAGGTTTCCAAATGATCAAACTGATGGATGGTTAACCATTTTGCAGCGCTACTGCTGCTCTTGCTGCCCCATTTCTTGTGCGCAGGCATGCGGGTATTCACCACAAATATTTCTTGAATCCCTACCGCATCGGCAGTACGCATTACGGCGCTAATGTTGTGGGGGTCAAACACATTTTCCAGCACCAGTGTAAGGTTGGGCTGCCGATGGTTGAGCACATGGGTAAGGCGGGCATGTCGGGCAGGCGTCATAATTAGCAAACATATCTTAAAAAAATAAAAAACCGCCGGCCCCGTTAAAAGACCAGCGGTATCAAAATAGTAACACAAAAAAGAAATTACGATTAGTAGTTGGCAAAAGATGCCAATACTCTGCTGCCAGGATTTCGGTAACTACCCCTCAAAACAACGGTGTAGTAGCGCTTTTGTGTGGCCACAATGCCGTTAATGGAAGCTAGATTTACGGTTGTACCGGCTGCACGCACGTGCAATGTATCATTACGGGCAGATGCGTAAGCCATAAAACCGGTAACCGTGTTTATGGGTACATTGTTAAAAATATTGCTGTTGGCCCTTACGCTAAAAATATCCATATTGGGTATAGCAAGAGGGCTAAATGGCAAATTTGCAAAGCGGATACGCGCCGTGGTATCTCCTACGGGCTGAATGTTATCTTTTACTAAAATTATATTCGGCCGCAAGGAAGAATCGGTCAAAAACAGGGTGTAATTGCTCAGTGTTTCTAAGTTGGTAACCAGCGTGGTGGGCGGCTGTAGCGTGGTCAACGTAGTATCGCGTATGGTAATGCGCTGCGCAATGGGCCGTATTTCGTTCTGTTGCACACTAAATAGATTGTTGTGCTGAAACAAAATACCAGGGCTGGCCGATGCAAGCGGAAATACACCCCCCGAAGCAAGCAGCGCTCCGCTTACCTGCCGGTCGTTTACGAACACGTAGTTGCGTGTAATGCCCGTGGCGGCCACATACACTTTCATGTAAGTACTACCCATAGCACTGGTTTGCTGTGGCACACTAAATTTTTTATCGCAGCCCGCTAACAGCAGCAATGCCATTGCCGCAATCGGTAACAGTCTAAATTTATAATTCATCATGGGGTGAAACGTTTAAAGGGTAATTACTTTCTTGAAAACCACATTTCAACGGTGTGATAGTCTAGGGCAAAAGCACCAAATTTATTGAGCGTAACAACGTTGTATAGGTACTCGGAGTTGAAACGGGGCCTAGCACGGTACACATACTTTTGGTTGTTGTTTATGAATAGCGCGGCTGGAGACGGGGGTACAAAACCGGCATATACCTGCTGTGCTGGAAACTCCGGGTCGGGATCAATGTAGTGGTAGCGCCGCATATCTGTCCATGTTTCTATGGGGCAGTGTCCATACAAGGCAATGTACTTCTGCAGCATAATGTGGCTAAGGCTAAAAGCATCGGGCGTAGGTACAACCCTTGGATTAGCCAAGTAAGCGGCTTTATTAGCAGGGGTAATTTGGTTGGCTACCGGTACGTTGCTGTTGTAATCGCTTAGCAGCAGGTCAAAATTCAGGCTTATACCTTCGCGGTAGGCGGCAATGGCAGCAGCTTTATTGCGCTTATAGTAGTGCGCCTCAGCCTTCATAAACTGTATCTCGCTGGCGGTAATAATCGGGAATGGCGCACCATTTTTGAAAATGTAGCGTGCTGCGGTATCTACCGTGGGTGCCGCAAGCGACGAAAACAAACCTCCCCAAAAATTCTGTGGTTGTATAGCCACCGGAAGCCCGGTAGCACCATTTCCAACCCGTGTACCAGTGAGGGTATTGCTAGGATTAGAGCGTAGCAAATAAAGTGCCCGCGGATCGGGTACGCCAGTGAAAAGCGGGTTGGTGCCATTCATTAAATTGGCAATAAAATCTGACTGGCGCAAGCCACCCACGTTATTGCGCAGTGGTCCGTAAAAATTGGAGGTGCCCGTAATACCTGTATTGGCAAACTTGGCAGTGGCATTGTCGGCGTTCACATTAATGGATAGGTTGCAATAAAACAGCACCGAGTCGGGCTGATACTCGGCCTTATTGTTGAGATGGTTGAAAGAACGCGCCATCACAGCATAAACAAACTTCTTCCATTTCTCGGTATCGCCGTTGTAGAAAAAGGCGTCCCCTTTAGCTAGATTATCTCTGCTAACACCATCGCCCTTTAAATTCAAATAACCAATGGCTTGGCGACAAATAGAACGCACAGAATCGTAAACCTCAGGCTGATCTTCGTAATTAAAAACCAACTGCTCTGGTCTGAAAGCTTCACGCAAGATCATGGGGCCATACATGTTGGTATTTACCAGCATACCCCAGGCGCGCAGCGCCAAGCCAACGCCCACATAATCCCACTTTTTCTCCTCAATGCCCCATAGTATCATTTTGTTTACATTCTCGCCATGCCCATAGTAATACATGGCCCAAACGCTACCCAGCACATCACTGGTTCCGGTGGCACCACCCATTTGGTCAAATTGGTTAGCACCTGTATTCTGACCCCAAAATTGCACATAGCGACCTATCTGAATACCGTCGTTTGCAGTGCCATAAGCACTGCCTGCAGCGGACGAACTACCCGTTAAGTTGCCAATAAGGCCTGGTAATATTTGCTCAATGGGAACCCGTACGGTAGCATTAGGGTTAAGGTATGCCGCATCAATTTGTTTTTTGCAACCAGAGAAAGTAGCTGCGCCTAGCACCAGCATACCCAATAGGCCATAAAAATATTTTCTTGTCATGGTATTAAAATTAAATGGTTAAAAACCGGCACGCAAGCCAATGTTCACGCTAATTGGAGTAGGTAGTGTGCCAAAATCGAACCCAAAAGCACCTACACCCGAGCTACCTGCTGTGGTGCCATTTACTGCCGGATCGGCTCCAAAGTAGTTGGTTATCAATATTAAATCGTTGCCGGTTACAAATGCGCCCAAGCTCTTTATTCGTTTCAGTTTGCTAAGTGCCGCCCTAGGAAGATTGTAGCTCAACGTAACATCGCGAAGGCGAAGCCAGTTTACGTTTTTCTGTATAAAGGCCTCTTCGGGCATGGCACTGGCGGAGTAGTACTGATCGTTAAAAGCAGGAGTAATGGTAATGTTGTTTGGTGTGGGGAAAGTATTCTGCAAACCATCGTTGAGCACACCTTTGATTACCCGGGGCACAAACCGATCTTCGGTCAGGAAGCTTCTACCCCTTGCCGTCATGTCCATCAAAGTACCATTGAAGATGTCGCCACCCACTCGCAAATCCCACAAAAAGTTGAGATTAAAGTTTTTGTAGCGAAACACGTTGTTGATGCCGCTCGTGAAGTCAGGGTTGCGGTCGCCGCGGGTCAAAAAGCGCTCATCAATAACAGGCAGCCCTGTTGCCGGATTTATCAAGATATCCCCCACATTGTTGCGCTGGTAGCCAAAAGCAGTAATACTGGTTGTGGGATTGCCCATGGTAAGACCGCCGCGGGCAGCGCCAAACAGCCATGTTTCCGATAGATAGAACTCCGATAATGATGCAGGTAGGCGAAGCACCTTGTTCCACATCTTGTTAAAGTTTACCGTTACATCCCACGTAAAATCTTTCTTCTTAATAATGCTGGCATTCAACGTAACCTCCACGCCCTGGTTGCGGGTAGCACCGGCATTTTGGGTGTTTAAAACAAACCCGGTACCATAGCTTAGCCTAAAGCCAGCCACAATTTGGTTGTCGTTTTTGGTATTGTAATAGGTAGCATCCAGCGACAGTCTGTTTTTTGCAAACTTAAATTCCGTACCCACCTCGTAGGTTTCCTGAAATTCGGGTTCTAAGAAGGCATTATTGTTGGTAAACCCATACGAAAACCCGCCGCCGCTGGCAAAGTTGTTGGTAAATACCGATTGGTTGGAATACGGTGCCACCAGCCTGGCCGTGCGGGCCGTAGATGCACGCAGTTTCCAAAAATCAAGACCCAATTTCTTCACGCCTGGAACAATATCGCTCATAATAGCGCTGATGCTGGCCCCAGGGTAGTCAAAATTGCGAAAATCGGATGGCAGGGGGCTGGCACTTTCGAAGCGGTGGGTGTAGTTGAGGTAAATTAACTCCTTGTAATTGACGGCCACCTCTCCAAAATAGGCAATTTGGCGCAGCACCGAGCGGTTAAACGAGCCAAAGTTGTTGCGCAACAGGCGTACCCGGCTATTGGGGTTGGTGTTATTGCTGTCGTATTTGCCCACTTCCACCAAGCCGTCGCCCCTAACCGAAAACATTCTGGTGCTGTAGTTCTGCCACATGGTACCCACCATAATGCGGGTATTAAAGTTGCCAAACTTCTTTCTTGCGGTGGCAGTTAGGGTGTGGTTGTAACCCTCATAGCGGCGGTAGTAGTTGTCTTGAGATCCTCTAATGGCCGAAGAAATGAAGGTGGTTTGAGGGTGATACTGGGTGTAACCATCGGTTTTGTACACCTCGTAGCCAAAGCGGCCAGCAAGCGTAAGCCAACTGGTAGGCCTAATGTTTACACCAAGTGTGGTGTTAACCCGGTCGGTAACATCGCGGCTGCGGTTTTTATCTACACTAAAAAGCGGATTGTCCACATCAAGATTAGCATCGGTATTGTAAAGGGGCAATTTATTACCAGCGGTGTCCTCAAAATTGCGGATATCGTTGGTGTTTGGCCACCTTAAAAGGCTGGTCATAAAACCACCTGCACTGCGCAGCACTTTATTGTTCTCGGAGCGGGTGTACACCACCGATGGCGTAAAGTCTAAGTACTTGCCAACCTTAGTGGTGTTGCTTAAACGAAGCGTGTAGCGCCTGGCCGTGTTATTGCGCACCACGCCGTCTTGGTCAAAAAACGACCCCGAAAATCTAAATTTCGACTCCCTAAATCCAAAATCGGTACCGATGTTATGCGTTTGGGTAAAGCCAGTTTTAAAGAAAGCACCAATGTTGTCAAACAAACGGGTACCTTCTGGATGAGGCTGTCCAAAATAGGAGAATACATTCGAGTTTACCGTGTTGTTGCCGGCCTGATAGCGGTCAAATATTTCTGGAAACCGCACCGACTGCTGAATACGAAAACTATTGTCGTACTGCACCGCCAACTTGTTTGACTTGGCTTTTTTAGTGGTAATGATGATGGCACCACTACTGGCCTGGCTTCCATAAAGGGCGGTTGCCTCAGGACCTTTCAAAATGGTAATGTTTTCAATGTCGTTGGGGTTAATATCGCCAATGCGGTTGCTGTAGTCGTTGTTGCGGTTGGTGCCATCACGAGCTATGCCTATGCCGGTGCCACCACCACTTTGCTCATCCAATGTGCTGTTATCGGTTATAACACCATCAATTACAAACAGTGGCTGGTTGCTTTGGCTAAGCGAGTTAAAGCCACGAATTACAATTTGACTGGAAGCACCCGCCAGTCCTGCTGTTGGGTTCACGGTTATACCCGCCACGCGGCCCTGAAGCGCATTAATAAAATTCTCGCGCTGGGTTTCCTGTAGTTCGCTTCCTTTTAAAGTTTGTGCAGAAAAACCCAACTCGCGGGGCTTTTTCTTAAAGTCCATTGCTACCACCACCTCTTCCAAAGCATTTGGATCGGGTTTCAGGTTAACGGTGAGGTTGTTGCCATCGGCTACTTTTACTTGTTGGGCCAAAAAACCCACATACGAAAAAGCCAATACATCGCCTTTGGCAGCAGCTAGCGTAAATCTTCCAGCTGCATCGCTTAGCGCACGCTTGCCAGTGGTTTTGTTGGTCACGGTTACACCTGCCAGCGGGCTGCTATCGCTTGCATCGGCTACTTTACCAGTAATGGCCTCAGTTTGGGCTTGGGCCAGCATAGCCCAGCACATTAAGCCGAGTCCAAGAACGAGTTTTAACATGTTCCTCATAAGCAAATTGTTAGTTGGTTTTCTTTTACAAAGACTTTCTACTTAAGTAGTTGCAACAATTTTTACCTTGAGCTTGGACTTGTTTCTGACCAAACTTTAAGCAAAAAGGCGTTTTGTATTTCTCCTAAGCAAACACAATGTTAAATATTTGCCCGCAATTAAAAGCAAAAATTTTAAAACCCAGCAAAATTTAGTGCAGACTTTGGCACAGATACGCAAGAAAGCCGCAGAAAAATGCAGCTTTTTAAGTAAAAAGACGTATCTCAAGCTATACAACCTGCAAACCTCTGGCTGCGTAGGGCAGCAGCTTTTCATGGGATGGGTCTAGCTCGGTTACTAGATAGTCGATGGCGGCGGTGGGGCAGACTTGCAAATGTTGAACTGAGTTGAGTTTTTCCGAAATGGCCACACTCACTAATTTTTGCGAGGCGGCAATCATCGCTTTTTTCACTTCAATCACTTCCCATTCCAAATCTGTAATGCCTGCCGCTGCATCAATGCTGTTGGTGCCCAAAATGCATAAATCGGCCCGTATGCCTGCCAACCGCTGCACCACCTCGGCACCAATGGCCATTTGGGTTTGCTTATGCAGCTTGTTGCCCAAAAATATTACTTCACTAGCAGGATGGTTCATCAGTTCCAATGCCGTGGGTACACTACTGGTAATAAAAGTGGCATTTAGCTGCTGCGGCAATGCTTTAACAAGCTCTCGTATGGTGGTGCCGCCGCTGAGTAACACAAACATGCCTTCGGAAATAAGTGCCGCAGCCTTCTGCGCTATCAGGCGCTTTTCATCGGGGCTATACACCAAGCCATTTTGTAAGGTAAAGTGAAACGACTGCGATAGGGCACCGCCGTGTACTTTTATCAAATCACCCTGCTCTGCAAGTTCCTGCAAATCCCGCCGGATGGTGTCTTCAGATACATCGAGCCTTACACTTAAGTCGCTGCTGAGCACCTTGTTGTGCACATTAATCTGCTGCATGATGTAGGCCTGACGCTCTTTCTTTAGCATGGAATTTGCTTTTTTAAAAATAGCGGATAAAAGTAAGCATAACGGAATTGCTAGGCAGACTAATCTACATGGGTTGCCGTTTTTGCTTTCCAACGGCTTGCCAACTCAGCCATGCATAACCCAGCACCGCGGCCAATAGTGAGGCCAGCAAAATGGCCAGCTTTGCGGCATTTTGATAGGCCAACACCGTAAATGCCAGGTTGGCCATAAAAATACCCATGGTAAACCCAATGCCCGCCAGCATGCCTGCACCCCACATGTGCCGCCAGTTAATACCCTTGGGCAAAACCGCCAATTTGGCCCATACCATTAAACGGGCAGCTATAAAAACACCTACAGGTTTGCCCACAAATAATCCCACCAAAATACCAGCCCACAAGCCGCTCAAGCCATCGGCTTGTTGCGGCCAATCTAGCACCGCCGTTCTAGCCCTGAAATTTGCGCCACTGGTACCGTTAAAGCCAGCAGCACCCCGGCCACTGTGGCGTGCACCCCACTGCAAAAAATGGCATACCACAGCACCAAGCCCACCAGCACATGCCCAATACCGAAGCGCTTAACCCACTTGTTTAGCAGCAAGAGCAGCACCATGCAACCTCCCGCCACTAGCAAATACCAAAAGCTGATGGCGTGGCCATAAAAAAGTGCTATTACCACAATGGCCCCCAAATCGTCAATTATGGCCAAGGCGGTTAAAAAAATCCGCAGTGCCATGGGAAAACGCTTGCCCAACAAACTGGCCGCTCCCAGCGAAAAAGCAATATCTGTGGCCATGGGAATGCCCCAGCCTGATTGAAAGGGCGTACCTGCATTGAAGGCCAGAAAAAGTGCTGCTGGAACCAGCATGCCTCCCAAAGCCGCTGCGGCGGGCAGCAATGCTTTCTTTGATCGTTTATAATGAGCAGCGGCGTGTGTGGTAAGTGTACAGCCTGCAGGGCCGAAAAAGGAGCATTTAGCAGTTCGTTGTAACCATGGCCAATGGGTAAATTGGCTAACACCATACTTAGACCAGCGCAAGCCAGTAGCAAAATACCCACACTACGCCCATCGCTGGCAAAAAACGTTAATAGGGAACCCATCCGCAGTGTGCGGCTTACTTTGCTTCGTAAACTCATGGTACTTTTATGGGTCTTTTAACAGGTCGAGCCATGTTTTAGGTCGCAGCTTATCCAACCATTCAAAACCTTTTAGCGTAGCCTGGCCGGGTGGTATTTGCCGCATGGGGTAGGTAATGCCCTGCAAATCGTTTATAAACTTTACCCGCTCTGGCTTTCGGTTGTTAAAAAACATATCTACTGCGTCGCTGGTAGCACGGTTCATGCCCACAAAACCATTGTTTTCATCCTGGGCATAGTACACCGTTTCGGCACGGCCCTTGGTACGCACATAATCTATATAGCCTTCCTTAAACAAAGCATTTACCGTATTGCCCTTTACCTGGTTGTATTGGTGAGCCCCCACCTTGTTTACAATAAAACTGTTGAAAAAAGCAAACATGCGTTGCGGCTTTTGATTGCTTGTAAACAAATAAATGGTATCCCCCGATATTTGGCTGTCGGCACTCCAGATTACAGGTTTTTTAAAAAGCCGAAATGCGGAGTCAATGCCACCGTAAAAAAGGCTGTCTGCCTTTGCCTGTACCGAATCGCTGAAAATGCGCACATTGTTCCAAGCTTCAAAAAAACGGTTCATACTGCTGTCCTTTCCCAGCAAATCGGGCGCTACCCAAGCCTTGCCGAGTGTATCGGTTATAACCGGTATGGTGCGGCTTTTTGGCATATCGGTTATTCGCCCCGAGTACAAGGTGTCAGCGGCAATATAGAGGGAATCGCCGTCTTGCTGAATAATCATCAATGGCTTCTCTGTTGCCAAAATCGCATTCTTTTTGTTGTTTGCAAAAAGCTCATTGCTTAAAATACTTATCCCGTTGGCTGTATCGTTGAAAACCACATTGCCTTTAAACTGCCCTATGCCTTCCTTGTCATCAAATCGAATATCATCGGCAGTTATGCTGGAAGTGCTATCTACAATTTTTGGCCGGTTAGCAAATACGGCCGTGCCCGTTTTAAGGTCGTAGTAACCTTTGCTGGTGTATATTTTACGGTTGTTGTTTATGATGGTGGTAGGTGCAATAAATGTGGCTTGTTCGCTTATGCTGTTGTACTGCAAGCTATCGGTATATATGCTATAGCCAGGTGCATTTAGCACCACTTTTTTTCTAAACACCACGTCTTTGGTTGCGCCATAGTAGGTGGCTCCCGTACTGGTGAGTACGGTTTTTTGATTAACCACTCTGCCGCCAGTTTTATAGTTGGCCATGCTGGCATTAAGATCGTACCAAAGCTCTTGGGTGGTTATTATGCCATCTTTATTATCCACCATCTTTACGTTGCCTTTTAAATAAGCCAACTTGTTGGCACCGGTGTAACGCATATAATTGGCATAGGTGTTCATGGTATCGCCATCGTTTACATGCACATTACCAAATGCTTCTACCACTTTGGTTAGCTGGTTTACCACAGCACTGTCGGCATAAAAAAGAGTGCCGCCTTGCCGCAGCTCAACATTGCCCGCCAAGCTTAAAAAGCTGTTTATGCTGTCTTTTTTTTCAAAATTATAGCGCAATGCTCTCAAAATCTCCAGCTTCTGGGTGGTATCGGGCAGCGGACTGGCGGCAGCTGGCACAGCGTTTTGTGCCAAGGAAACACAGATTTTACCCAGAAAAATCAACGTCATTACCACCTGCTTCATGCCACAAAGAAAAGCCCATCGGCTTTGAGTGCGAACAAATAGCTGTTAAAGTGGTCAGATACTACCATATTTTTAACCTTAATGGCAAAGTCAAGGTAAATACCTACCACAAGAAAAGCAGTAACCGTGCGGCCACCAAATAAAGCCCGCCCAAGTGTTTAAGCCCATTTTTATATGGCGTGGGCTGCATGGCGCACCATTAGCATTTACCTACCCAACAAAACACGCCATAAAAATGGCCAACCATATTGTTACATCTGCGTTTTGCGATAAATAAACAGCTTGGTTAAGGTTAAAAGGACATTAGTTGGGCCACTGTGGCCGCCATTCGGCTTTTTGCCAAATACCGCTGCTCAAGCACCGTATTAAAAGGCACGGGGGTATCCAAGCTAGCGCAGCGCATCACCGGGGCATCCAGCCATCGGAAACAATGTTCACCAATCCAAGCTGCCACTTCGGCCCCAATGCCACCGGTAAGATTGTCTTCGTGCAGCACCAACACCCTGCCCGTTTGCTTTACCACAGCTGCAATGGCTTCGTAATCTAAGGGCTGTAAGCTGCGCAAATCTAAAATGGTCACCGACAGACCGGGGTTATTTTTGCAGTATTCTAAAGCCCAATGCACGCCTGCGCCATAGGTAATAATGGCCAGGTCGTGTCCCGTTTGCACGAGGTTTGCTTTACCAATGGGTACCGTGTATGCCTGCTGCGGCACTGGCCCTTCCAAGCTGCGGTACAGCGCCTTGTGCTCAAAATAAAGCACGGGGTTACCATCGGCAAAGGCTGCTAAAAGCAAGCCCTTGGCATCGTACGGATTGGATGGATACACCACTTTAAGACCAGGAACATGTGCAAACCAAGCCTCGGTGCTTTGGCTGTGAAAAGGCCCTGCACCCACGCCTGCGCCTGTGGGCATGCGCACCACCACAGGCATGGGCTGCCCCCAGCGGTAGTGCATTTTGGCCAAATTATTTACAATTTGGTTAAACCCTACACTTACAAAGTCGGCAAACTGCATTTCAACCATGCTGCGCATACCCTCAAGGGCCAAACCTACCGCGGCGCCCAAAATAGCACTCTCGCAAAGTGGCGTGTTGCGCACTCGTTGGCTGCCATACTTTTCCATTAGCCCTTCTGTTACCTTAAAGGCGCCACCATAATCGGCTATGTCCTGCCCCATCAGCACCAGGTTGGGATACAGCTCCATAGCACTATCCAAGCCTTGCTTTACCGCATCGCTAAGGCGCAGGGTTTGTGTTGCTACCGGGTCGGCTAACGGTAACGCTGTGGCATGTCCTGTGTAAAAAACGTCGGCGTACTCATCCACAATTTCTCCAAGGGTACCGGTTTCCTGCTGAGCCAGTTGCAACTCTTGAACGATGGTTTCCGCCATTTCTGCCTTTATCAACTCCAGAGCCAGCGGCTGAATCACGCCGGTTTCCAGCAAAAAGCGCTCATATTGTTCTACCGGGTCCTTTTGCTTCCACAAATCAAACAACTGCTGGGGTACATATTTGGTGCCACTGGCCTCTTCGTGGCCCCGCATCCTAAACGTATTACATTCTATTAGGTAAGGCTTTTGATGTTCTATACAGTAGGCCCTCACACCATTAATGGTATCAATTACCTCCAGCACGTTGTTACCGTCAATGGTTACACCTTCCATGCCGTAGCCCACAGCCCGCTGGCTTAGCCTGCTACAGCGGTACTGCTGGCTGGTGGGTGTACTAAGCCCATATCCATTGTTTTCAATAATGAAAATTACTGGCAAATCCCAAACTGCAGCCACGTTAAGCGCTTCGTGAAAATCGCCCTGGCTGGTGCCACCGTCGCCAGTAAAAGCCACTGCCACCTGCCGCTGCTGCCGCAGCTTATGCGCCAGCGCTACACCGTTGGCAATGGTAAGCTGGGGGCCCAAATGGCTAATCATACCACAAATGTGGTGTTTGCTGCTGCCAAAATGGAAACTGCGTTCGCGGCCCTTGGTATATCCATTGGCTTGGCCCTGCCATTGCCTAAACAATTGGTGTAGCGGCATACCCCTACCCGTAAAAACGCCCAAATTGCGGTGCAGCGGCATCAACCAGTCGTGCGGATGTAGCGCCCATGTGGCACCCACGCTAATGGCTTCCTGGCCAATGCCACTGAACCATTTGCTTATTTTACCTTGGCGCAGCAGCACGAGCATTTTTTCTTCAATGGCACGCGGCCACAGCAGCTTCTTGTAAATGTCAATAAGCTGGGGGTTAGAAAGTTGATGGCGTTGAAAGTGCATGCAAGCAGTGATTGGCGGCAAGATAGGGAAAGCCGTTTGGGTTTTAGTGTGGAGAATGCGGTAACCATGCAGAATTATTCTGCAACTGGCGCCAAATGGCACACGGGCCAACAAGGACGTTAGCGCTTATTACCATTTAAACTCCATCAAAACTGGTTCGCCCAAAAAAGTGTACTCAAATTGTTGCCACCTCGCCTGCGGATAGTTTAAGAATTGAAGGCGCAGCGGTTGCTTTTTTCCATTTACATCAAGCCGCACAATAGGCCTTTCAAAACCCATAACCCTATTGCGGGTTTCATCCACAGGCAGCTCTACCACAATTTTCCGGCTAAGGCCTTTTGGCCAGTTCTTGGCCGATATGCGCACCAAAATACCGCTAAAGTTGGCAGCTACCGCCTCAAAGCGTAAATGCTGGTGGGCGCTACTGTCCTTCAATGCCCGTGGATTTTCGCCGTCATCGTCGTAAAAATCATAAGATGTAGAAGTAGCACCCGGATAGTAACGAATGGTTAGCGGTTGCGTACTTTTATAGTTCTGGGTGCTACCGTAACTTAGGGCATCCCAGTGTGGCACGAAGCTTCCTGCCTTCACGTACACGGGCATGTTTTGCAGCGTTACGCCGTCGGTACGCCAACCGCCCTCGGTAGGCTGATTGCTGTAAAAGTTGAACCATTTGCCCTCGGGCAAATACAACTTTCGTGTGGCGGCTCCAGCTTCTAGTACGGGTGCCACCACAAAAGCATCGCCCCAATAATATTGGTCAGTGGCTTTATGCAGCATACTATCGCTGGTAAAGCTGTGGTAAAACATGGGTCTGATGAGGGGCTGGCCCTGGGTGGTTTGCTGCCATGCCAAGTTGTAATTGTAGGGCAGCAATTGATAGCGTTGCTCCACAACGCTGCGGGCTATGCTTTGGTATGGTTCGGGCTTAAACACCGGCTCGCTGGCAATGTCTTTTGCATTGGGCTCAATAGGCCCCAGGGCGGTACCGTGCGGTCTAAAAATGGGTGAAAAACAAGCCATTTGCAACCAACGAACGTACAGCTCCGGGTCATCTTTATCGGTCATGCTAAATCCACCGGCATCGCTATGCACATAAGGCAAGCCACTCAAACTCATGCTCTGCAAATTGGGCAATTGCGCCTTAAACCCGCCCAAACATCCGCTTTTTGGGGTTGGCCTTGCTCCAGTTGCTATAGAGCATCTTGCTCCACAGGTGGCCATACAAATTGTGTACTTCGTTGGCCGGCACCAGTCGCTTTATGCCCATACTGCTTAAGTTATGGTACATGGCCTCGGGGTGGCGTTCCGGCTCACCCAAATCGCCCCACCAGCCGGCTACCCCGCGCTTACCCAGGCTATTGTAAAACTGCCAAAACC
This sequence comes from Bacteroidota bacterium, assembly GCA_004292575.1. Classification (GTDB taxonomy): domain Bacteria; phylum Bacteroidota; class Bacteroidia; order Chitinophagales; family Chitinophagaceae; genus Phnomibacter. The sequence goes on along the minus strand of RDXD01000378.1, from coordinate 449 downwards.
ATTGTGCAGCCGATGGTTTAAATAAATCGAGCAAGCCCCCTTTTCCAAAATAAAAATCGGTAAGCACGAAAGGCTTACCAGCCGAGTCGGTGGCCAAATGAGGCTGGCTGGCGGCATAATTTTTGGTCCCGTTTAAAAAATACGGCTCGGTTACTAAAATCGTGTTCAGCTGCTGCGCCTTAAAGTCAGCCATCATCTTATTGGGGTTGGGCCAGGCTACTTGATTTACAAAATCAAGGTTGCCCAAAGTGTTTTTTATGCTATCACCAAACCAAAATATGTCTAAAATTACGGCGTCCATAGGAAAGCGAGCAGCCTTCATGGCAGCCACCACCTCTTGCACATGCGCCTGACTGCGGTAGCCAAAACGGCTAACAAAATTGCCAAATGCCCACCGTGGTGGCAGGGGCTGCGTGCCCGTAAGGCCGGTGTAATGGGCTAAAATCTCT
>RDXD01000178.1 GCA_004292575.1 Bacteroidota bacterium | reverse complement strand
ATAGCTTGCCAGATGTAACTTTTACCCCCGATGCGTTGGCTTGGTTACAGCAGCAAGCTTTTCCAGGTAATATACGCCAGTTAAGTAATGTGGTAGAGCGTAGCATATTAATGCATGGTGGCAGTGGGCAGGTAAATATTGAGCAGGTTGAAAAAATGCTGACTAACGAAAGCTCAAGCAATAATGAAGTAGTGTTGCCCGATGTGGGTAAGGTGTCTTTGGACGAATTGGAGCGGAAAATGATTTTAAAAACCTTGGCATTTCACCAAAACTCCATTAGTAAATCGGCTCGCTCCCTTGGTATTACCCGCAGTGCCCTATACCGCCGGCTAGAAAAATACAATATACCTCATGAAGGCCATTCATAAATATGCGGTTTATCTGATTGTTTTACATACGGTGCTGGCAGTGCTGGTTTATTTGTATTTCAGCAATAAGTGGGTTTGGATAGGTATGCAGCTTATTTTTCTGCTATCGCTCTACCTCGGCCTGCGGTTTTTTTACTTGGTTGAAAAACCGTATCGGCACCTAATCACAACACTAACCGATATGGATACCCGTGATTTTGGGGCCAAATTGTTGCCAACTAGCCACCCTGTATTGGACAGGTTTATACAACAATACAACTTACTTATGGATAAACTGCGGGTTGAAAGGCTGAGGCTCGAAGGGCAGGGACGATTTTTGGAAGATCTCATTTTTTCTTCGCCCGTTGGGCTTATTGTTTTTGATTATGATGGTATTATTACAGAACTAAACCCCGCTGCCGAAACCATGCTTGGCCGCAAAGGGATAGCCATAAAAGGAACCCGTTGGACACCAGAATATTTGCCCATCATAACTGAAAATGGACGCATAGCTCCGCAGGTGGTGCAGTGGCATGGGCGAAGGCTTAAAGTATCGCAATCGCCTTTTCTACACAAAGGGTTTCAAAAAAACTGCCTTTTGCTTGAAGATGTGACTGCGGAAATACTGCAAAGTGAGAAAGAGGCCTATGGTAAGGTAATTAGGATGATGTCGCACGAAGTAAATAACACTACCGGTGCGCTTAATTCTATTTTGCAATCGTTGCAAGAAGTAATGGCGGAATACAACAATGCCGAATGGCAGGAGGTGCTTAGCATAGCCGCTAATCGTAACGCTAGTATGGCTAAGTTTCTGGAACAGTTTGCCTTGGTAATAAGGGTTTACGAGCCACATAAGCAACCTGTAAGCCTGAAAGCACTTATATCAAAAACTATGCTCCTGTGGCAACCCGAGGCTGCAAAACTTGGTATAACCCTTGAGGTAATCAACAGCCCCGATGACGACAACCTTATACTCGTGGATCCGATACAATTGGAGCAGGTTTTTACCAATATCATAAAAAATGCGATGGATGCAATAGGGCACTCGGGGCAAATAAAGGCAGAACTGCATAGCCGTGGCAAAGGAATAGTTATAGCAGATAATGGTAGCGGATTGACGGAGGATGCTGCAGCACAAGTTTTTACCCAGCCTTTTTACTCTACCAAAGAAAGAGGCCAAGGCATCGGCCTAATGATTATAAGAGATGTACTACAAAAGCATGATGCCCGCTTTACCTTGCAAACCAATAGCGATGGGTGGACCCGATTTGAAATTTGGTTTCCTTAAAGAAAACTCCCGTATTTAATTAGGTTTGGCAAGATGTTTGAAGCAGCAATGGGCTACATGCCTTAGCTATGCTTTGCGCTAAATGAGTATTGAATAACCGCAAATAAATTATACACTATTTTTTTGATAAATTTTAGTTATCAATAATATTGAATAAATCTGTTTGAGTTATTCTAACCGGGTTTTATATTTCCCTTTTCTCACACCACATCCTGCTAAACCAGTTTTCTTTCGCGGGGTGCCAATCGAACGTAAATGAAAAAAGGAAACAGTAAATACCCTTGCAAGAATGTAATACGAGTCAATCAAAATTTTATCAAGAATTTACATACCTAACAAAGTTGCCAATAAATGATAAAGAACATGGTCCGCCAATCTTCTTTTGTCAAATTGCCATGCACAATCCCAGTTACCTCCCCCAATCTTCTTTCCATGCTTTAAATACCGATGGGCGCACTTTATATCGTGCAAAATTGCCTTCATGCAGCGACATAATTTCGGTTTCTACAGCTGCCGTAAATCTAGCCCTGTCAGCCACAGCTAACTTGCTGGCCTCTTGGGCTATGTGGGCAGCCGCCTTAGCCATCGAGAACTTTTTAGACACAATTTCAGTGATGAGGCTGCGAATTTGATTTCGGTATGCAAGCTTGAAAGAATCGGGCTCCCCCAACGATTGACGAATAGCCCCGTAGCGATTGCAAGAGCGCTCATAGGCCCAAACAAAAACATCTTTTATCAAGGCTACCTCGTTTAATTCATATACCCCAAGCATTCCTTTTATATAGTGGTCGTTTGAAACATCAATAAATGACAGTGGCGCCAGATTTTGCCGGTTCAGCGAAATATTTACCGCAAGCCTTGATACACGCTTATTTACATCATCAAAAGGCTGTAAATAGGGCAAGTGTACCATCACAAAAAAAGCTTGTTCATAAGGGTCGTTTATGGCACTTGCCTTCTTTAGCATCAGGTCAAACATTTCTTCGATAAGCTGCGGTACCGCCAAGGGCGTAAACACCGATTGATGAATTCGCACTGCCTTGTACCGCAGCCGGCCCGATGCAGCAGGCTCAGCAAGCAAGTTATGTGATAGCAAAGCATGCAAATTAAGTATGCTATACCGATTAAAATCGATGTCCTCAGCACCCTCCACCAAAAACTCAATGGCATCTTTATGGTTCAAGATCATTTGGGCTTCTAGCGCTGTTTTGGCATCTGCCATTTCCCCCCGCGATATCAGACGTTCCGTATCCAGCAGAGAGTACGTATTCCCCTCTAGGCGGCTCGAGTTCCAGGAAAGGTCAATTAGCAAACGGTTGAGAATTTCCCTTGCATAAGTACCGGCAGGCGCGTAAGGGCGGGCCGTATTTCCCATACGTGCCAACCTTTGCTTTTCGCCACTTGTAAGGTAATTATCCACATTGGGCCTATACTGCTCAAGAAACTTTCGGTTGTACCCAACTGGATTGCGGTCTGCCTCCGGTAAAGACAGTGCTGCCATCAATTTCAGGCTTGCTTCCGACAAAGGAATTTCATGACGGACTTTTTCATACTCCGACTCCGGTTCATAAAAAGCATCATAGGCTTTGTTTTCTGCCGCCAAATAGTACCGGGTTGATCGTGTATCGCCTGATACAGTCACCTCGCCACTTTTTTTTAGCATTGTTAGCCGTCGCTGAAAGGTGCGCAACTCAATGTCCAAACAAGAGGCTGTCTTGATTTCGCCAAGTGTTACAGCCTGATCAGCGTTTTGTAGCACCTCTTTTATTACTTGTAATTGTTGTTTTATTTTCTGTCTGTTATTTTCCATTTCGCGACACATTATACACAAAAGCAGAACTTATTTGTCGTAAACAAAAGTTTATTTTTAATATTTGTCGCATAAATCCCCAAAAGTTCTAACTTTAAAATCGTTTAACGACAAAGTTAAGTAGCATAACGGTGTTTTACTTTATCTACTTCGCCGCACATATTAAGCTGCGGAAACGGTGTTGGATTATAGCCACGGGAGTTGCAACCAAATTACCAACCGAAATTTTGCATGTTTACAGCGCATGCAAATGGTGATGGAATTAAGTACATTGGAAAGCAGCGTACTGCTCATTTGTACTTGTAGGCCGCTAACGAAGTTCACTTAGTACTGAGCTGTAAGGTGCGGGCCATTGGCCGAACTGTAATTAATAAATTTCCACTCCGAACAAGTGTTATGTAAAACTGACAAAGCAAATGGACTAAAAAAAACAAAAAAGTGCCTTACTGCTTTATGCTGACACTTCACACACGACTACCTGTTATAATGCAGCAAGTTTGTACCCTTGGTCTTGCAACCATTCCAAGGTTTTCGGCAGTGCTACCCTTAGCCTAGGCAGAGCCTTCGCGCTATCGTGGAATACCACAATACTTCCAGACTTTGTGTGCTTTTTTATGTGTTGGAAACACCGCTCACCGGTGATGTTTTGGTCAAAATCACCCGAGAGAACACTCCACATGACTATTTTGGCGTTGGGGTTAAGCGCACAAATGCCCGTAGCCTGTGCCTTGGAAATGCGCCCATAAGGTGGACGAAAGATATCAGCATGAATATGCTGGCGAGCAAGGTTATAGTTGGCAACATACTCGGTTGCCGACACCTTGGCGCCATTGAGGTGGTGCATGGTATGGTTGCCTACGGTGTGCCCTTGCTCTAACACAGCTGTATAGAGTTCGGGATGTGCAACCACATTTTTACCGATGCAAAAAAAACTCGCCTTAGCTGAATAACGCTCGAGTTGCTCCAGCACATACGGGGTAGCCTCGGCATGCGGCCCGTCGTCAAACGTCAAATAAACAGCTCGCGTAGTAGCTGGCATCTGCCAAACGCAGCCCTTTGGAAACAGAGCACGCAACCACGCTGGCGTATGCGGCAAATAAAACATGTTACAAATTTAATGGCCCGCTTTCGTTAAAATTATTCTTTAAATTTTGATAGTTTCAGTATATATTGAAAGTTTTGCATACATTTGTACGCGTATTGGAGTTTAAATAACAAAGCGGTTCAAGCTTGCCAAATTAGAGCATACAAAAAAGCAAAAGAAAAATAAATGACCACAATAGACAGGGGTAACAGTGGCAACAAGTTGTAAATAAATTATTCATCGCATAAAGCAAATTAAAATGAAAATTGTAATTGTTGGCGCCGGCTTTGCAGGATTAAAGCTGGCCCGTAGCCTAAACAACAAAGCAGGATTTGACGTACTGCTCATCGACCGCTTTAACTATCACCAATTTCAACCGCTTTTTTATCAGGTGGCCACTGCCAGCCTCGATGCCAGTAATGTGTCATTTCCGTTGCGTAAGATGTTTCACAACAGCCGCAACGTGCGCATCAAAATGGCCAATTTGGAACGCATTGATTCCGCACAAAATGTATTGTTTACCGACATTGGCAACTTCGAATACGACGTGCTGGTGCTGGCCACCGGTGCCGATACCAACTTTTTCGGAAACAGCAATTTTGCTCAGCATTGTTTTCCCATGAAAACCACCGCTGAGGCGTTGCGTCTGCGGCACAAACTCATCCACAACTTTGAAGATGCCCTACAAGTAACAGACCCAGCCGCGCTGCAGCGCCTTATGACCATTGTGGTTGTGGGGGCAGGTCCCACGGGGGTGGAACTGAGCGGCGCCATTGCCGAAATGAAACAATATGTGCTACCCAAAGACTACCCCGATTTGGATTTTAGTGCCATGAAAATCATTTTACTTGAAGGTTCTTCCAAAACGTTGGCAGCCATGAGCTCAAAGTCGTCGGCACAATCGCAGGCCTACCTCGAAAAACTGGGTGTGGATGTGCAGACCAATGCGCAAGTGCAAGCCTATGATGGTCAGCAGATACGGCTAAATGATGGGCGTGAAATTCCCACAGCGATGGTTATATGGGCTGCGGGCATCAAAGGCAATGTGCCTGAGGGCATCGGCCCCGAGTTGATGGCAAAGGGGAACCGCATTTGTGTTGACCGTCACAATAAGGTACTGTCTTCCAGCAACATTTATGCGCTTGGCGACCTTGCCTATATGGAAACACCGCTTTATGAACATGGACACCCTCAGGTAGCCAATGTGGCCATTGGACAGGCTAAGCTGCTCTCAAAAAATCTACAGCGGTTGCAAGCCCAAAAGTCCATGCAGCAGTACGAGTATATGGACAAAGGCAGTATGGCTACCATTGGCCGCCACCTGGCTGTGGTGGACATTCCCAAGCCAAAGCTGCATTTTAAGGGGTTTTTCGCCTGGTTTATTTGGATGGGCCTCCACTTATTTTTGTTGGTAGGGGTCAAAAAC
>RDXD01000177.1 GCA_004292575.1 Bacteroidota bacterium | reverse complement strand
GGGTAATACCCATTGAGGGCAGTGAGGAAGACCCCAAAGACGGTGCCGACATTACCACAACCATCGATATAAATGTGCAAGATGTGGCGCAAGAAGCGCTGCGCAGCATGATGGAAAGCAACGAAGCCCTGAATGGCACTTGCATTGTGATGGAGGTAAAAACGGGCAAAATAAGGGCCATGGCAAACCTTGGCCGCATGCCCAACGGCACGTATGCCGAAAACTACAACTATGCCCTATCGGCCACGGAGCCGGGAAGCACTTGGAAACTGGTAACACTGCTAAGCGTGCTGGAAGACCAAATGGTTAGCCTAAACAGTTCGGTAAACTTAGAAGGCGGTCGCTGGAATGTGGCCGGCGAAACCGTTTTCGACAGTGAACCACATAGCATTCATGAAGCCACAGTACTGAAAGCATTTGAAAAGAGCAGTAACGTCGGCATGGCCAAACTGGTTTATCAGGCGTACTATAAGCAGCCCTCGAAATTTATAAATCGCATTAAGGCACTACACCTCGACAGCATTACCGGCATTGATTTGCCAGGAGAAGGCAGGCCATCCATTTACAAACCGGGTAGCAAAAGCTGGAGTAATACCACTGCGCTTTGGATGGGCTTTGGCTACAACCTCACCATTTCGCCACTGGCCACGGCCATGCTTTACAACGCCGTAGCCAACCGGGGCAAAATGATGCGGCCATATTTGGTAAGTGCCATTTCAAAAGACGGTGCACCCATTAAAACCTTTGAGCCCGTTGTGTTGAATCAAAAAATTTGCAGCGATAATACACTGAAGCAATTACAAATTAGCCTTGAAAGCGTGGTAACCAACGGCACTGGCCATAAGCTGTTGACACCCGCTTATGCCATTGCGGGCAAAACAGGCACATCGTTGGTGGCTGATAAGAACATTACGTACAAAGACAAAATGTACCAAAGCTCATTTGCCGGTTATATGCCCGCCAACAATCCGCAATACACCATTGTGGTGGTTATAAGAAACAAGGCACATGCAGCAAAGTTTTACGGCGCCGATGTGGCAGGTCCAGTTTTTAGACGCGTGAGCGACGAATTGTTTGCCTCGTGCCAGCAGACTGGCAGCGATACCAACACCGCCAAAAAACAATTTGCCGACACCAGTACACACAGTTACATCGGCAAAATTAACACGCTAAAAAAAGTGCTTTTCTATACCGGCATCAGCAGGGCAGATGAGGGTAGCGTGCAAGGCAGCGGCACCTTGATGCTGAACACCGATGGTAGGCACAGCCTAAAACCCGGAGCCAACACGCCACAAAATGCCATGCCCACGCTGGCCGGATTGGGCTTAAAAGATGCCGTTAGCCTTTGCGAGAGCCGCGGCCTTAACGTAAGCGTGCAAGGCAAAGGAAAAGTACAACATCAATCCATAGCAGCTGGCACGGCCATACAACGCAGCCAAACCATACACCTACAATTGCAATAACACCATACTGCCCGCAGGCATGACAACATTAACACACATACTAAAAAACATAAAGCCCCTGGCGGTAAACGGCAGTTTGGATAAAACCATTACCGGACTGGCCATCGACAGTAGGCTAGTGAGTAGCAACAGTGTGTTTTGCGCCATTAATGGCGTAAGCACAAATGGGCATGCCTATATAGACAAAGCCATAGAGAGCGGCGCAGTGGTAGTGGTATGCGAAACACTGCCCGCAAACCTGCGTTCAGACATAACCTACATCACCGTTAAGAACAGTGCCGAAGCAGCCGCCCTAATGGCCGACAGCTATTTTGATGCACCATCTAAACAGATTGTGCTGGTGGGCGTAACAGGCACCAATGGTAAAACCACAGTAGCAACCTTGCTATTTAAGCTATTTAGAAGACTCGGCTACACCTGCGGCCTTATTTCAACGGTACAAAACCAAATAAACGACCAAATAATACCAGCCACACACACCACGCCCGATGCCATTACGCTAAACGCCCTGCTAAGGCAAATGGCCGATGGCGGATGCAGCCACGTGTTTATGGAATGCAGCAGCCACGCCATTCATCAGCACCGCATTACAGGCTTATCGTTTGCAGCCGCACTATTTACCAACATCACACACGACCATTTAGACTATCACAAAACGTTTGACGAATATATAAGGGTAAAAAAAGCATTTTTCGATGGCCTGCCTGCCACCGCTTTTGCCATTACCAATATAGATGATAAGCGCGGATTGGTGATGGTACAAAACACTGCGGCGAAAATCTATACTTACGGACTAAAAAACCTGGCCGATTTCAAGGGCAAAATAATTGAAAATAACCTCACTGGTCTTGTAATGGATCTTAATGGCAGGGAGGTGCATTTTAGATTAATTGGCGAATTTAATGCCTATAACCTACTGGCAGTTTATGGCTGCGCCGTAAACCTGCGCGAAGATCCCGAAGAAGTACTTGCAGCCTTGAGCAACATAACTGGTGCCGAAGGAAGATTTGACTACTTGATTTCGGCCAAGCAGCAAATAATAGGCATTGTGGATTATGCACATACACCAGATGCCTTATTGAATGTGCTGGCTACCATAGCGAAGCTGCGCAAGGGCTACGAACAAGTGATAACGGTGGTGGGTTGCGGCGGCGACCGCGACAAAACAAAGCGGCCCATAATGGCAGCAGCGGCCTGTGAATACAGTACCAAGGCCATTTTAACCAGCGATAATCCCCGAACCGAAGACCCATTGCAAATATTGGCCGATATGCAGGCAGGCATGAAAAGTGAGCACAAACGCAAATGCGTTGTGCTGGAAGACCGACGGCAGGCCATTGCAACTGCCGTAAGCATGGCAGCTCCTAATGATATCATCTTAATAGCAGGAAAGGGCCATGAAAAATACCAAGAAATACAGGGCATAAAACACCATTTCGACGACAAAGAAGAACTCTTAAAATGCTTACAAGATCAGCATAAATAATCGACCATTTAACACCACCACCATATTTAGCAACCCCAATACAAGCTAGCATGTTGTACCATTTTTTTAACTGGCTAAAAACCGAATTTGACATCAGCGGATCAGGGCTGTTTCAATACATCACGTTTCGGGTGGCGTTGGCGGCCATTCTGTCGCTGGTGGTATCGGCTGTAATTGGCAAGCGCATCATAAAAAAGCTGCAAAGCCTGCAAATAGGCGAAGCCGTAAGGCAGCTTGGGCTACCCGGCGAAGTTGACAAAGCAAACACCCCTACCATGGGTGGCATTATTATTCTATTGGCCATTGTAATACCCACCTTACTGTTTGCCAAAGTAGAAAATGTGTACATCTTGCTGATGCTATTGGTGACGGTGTGGTGTGGTCTTATTGGGTTTATAGATGACTATTTAAAATTATCGGCCAAGCGAAAGGCCAAAGCCGAAGGTCGCCCGTATAAAAAGGCCGATGCAGATGGACTTGCCGGTAAATTTAAAATTGCCGGACAAGTAGGGCTGGGGCTTATTGTGGGCATTACCCTTTACTTCAATAAAAATGTGGTGATAGAGCGCGAAATAATGAACAATAGCGCTATTCAATACCAGCAGAAAGAAAGACCTATTGGCGAAAGTATAAAAACCATTAATGGCGAAACACACCGCTACGTGCGGGTTCAAACACCCATCACCACCATCCCCTTTGTAAAAAGCCACGAGTTTAACTATGCAAAACTGCTGCCCAAAAGCTGGGAAGACTACACCTATATCCTCTACATTGGAGTGGTGATTTTTATAATTACAGCGGTGTCGAACGGTGCAAACATTACCGATGGCCTCGACGGATTGGCCACTGGCGTATCGGCCATAATTGGGGCCTGCCTTGGCTTGTTTGCGTACCTCAGCGGCAATATCAATTTTGCCGACTACCTCAACATTATGTACATACCCAACTTGGGTGAGCTATCGGTTTTTATTGGTGCGTTTATAGGGGCATGCGTGGGCTTTTTGTGGTACAATGCATACCCTGCGCAGGTGTTTATGGGCGATACCGGAAGCCTTGCCTTAGGCGGCATTATTGCATCGCTGGCAATAATTGTAAGAAAAGAATTGTTGATTCCTATTTTTTGCGGTGTGTTTTTGGTGGAGAATTTAAGTGTGATTATGCAGGTAAGTTATTTTAAATACACCAAAAGGAAATATGGCGAGGGCCGGCGTATTTTCTTGATGAGTCCGCTGCACCACCACTATCAAAAACTGGGCTACCACGAAACTAAAATTGCTGTGCGCTTTTGGATTGTAACAATTATTTGCGCCATTGCCTCAATAATGACTTTAAAAATACGATAAGCCCTTGGCAAACAACATCATCATATTAGGAGCAGGCGAAAGCGGCGTGGGTGCAGCCATACTGGCACAGCACCTTGGCCATAGTGTGCTGGTAAGCGATGGCGGAAAAATTGCTGACAAGTACAAGTTAGAATTGTCTGACTTTGAGATAGCCTGGGAAGAACATGGGCACAGCCTTGACCGCATACTTAAGGCCGACCTAATTGTAAAGAGCCCCGGCATACCAGAAAAAGCTGCCATTATGCAGCAAGTGCGTGAAGCAAACATCCCTGTAATTAGCGAAATTGAATGGGCCTATCGCCATGCAGAACATTGCAAAATAGTAGCCATTACCGGCACCAATGGCAAAAGTACTACCACTGCCCTCATACACCACATTTGCATTACCGCAGGCCTCGATGCTGCGTTGGTTGGTAACATTGGCGTATCGTTTGCTCGGCAGGTTGCCCTTGCACCTAAGCCCTATTACATTGTTGAAGTCAGCAGCTTTCAGCTGGATGATATTGTACATTTCAAACCAGATGTTGCCATTTTGCTAAACATAACAGAAGATCATTTGGACCGCTATAATTACCAAATGGAAAAGTATGTACACAGCAAGTTTCAAATTATTAAAAACCTAGACCCTAGCAACTACTTTATTTACAGCGCAGACGATCCTGTAACAACAACCTATTTACCACAGTATTTCAACAATCAAACTAATCCCTTCCCATTTTCAATGAAAAAACAAGTAACCCAAGGCGCATTCATCAAAGACCAGGAAATGCTCATAAAAATGAGAGAGGAAGATGTGAAGATGAGCATTCACGACTTTGCTTTAAAAGGAAAACACAACCAAAACAATACCATGGCAGCCGGCATTGCAGCTACAGCCCTCGACATTAGAAAAGAAAAAATAAGGGAAGCCGTACAAACCTTTGAAAGCTTAGATCACCGTCTCCAACCTGTGCTTACCATTAAGGGTGTAGAATACATAAACGACAGCAAGGCAACCAACATTAATGGCACTTGGTTTGCTTTGGAAAGCATTGCTACACCGGTGGTACTTATACTGGGCGGTGTAGATAAGGGTAACGATTACAGCCTAATAGCTGATTTGGTGGCAGAAAAAGCCAAAGCCATTATTTGCCTTGGCACTGACAATTCGAAGCTACTGGACTTTTTTACCGGGAAAGTGCCCCAAATACACGAAACCAACAATATGGAAGCTGCGGTGCTTGCAGCTTATAACATTGCCCAAAAGGGCGATACTGTTTTGCTGTCACCGGCCTGTGCCAGTTTCGACTTGTTTTTGAATTATGAAGACCGCGGACATCAGTTTGCTAAAGCCGTAAAAAACCTATAATTGGAAGCCTGGAAGACCATATTAGAGAGCTTTAAACTGCCCGAGGGCGGACATAGTATTTTGCTGCTGAAGCAGAACACTAAAGGCGATCGTGTAATTTGGAGCATGGTGGCCATACTGGTGGTTATTAGCATGTTAGCGGTGTATAGCTCAACGGGTACCTTGGCTTACAAAACCCACAAGGGCAACACCAGCTATTACCTCATCAAGCAAATACTCTTTATTACATCTGGGGTTGGCCTTATTTACCTTACCCACCTAATTGACTATAGGCATTTTAGCCGATTGGCGGTTTGGCTTTACACGGTATCCATTGCTATGCTTATCTA
>RDXD01000377.1 GCA_004292575.1 Bacteroidota bacterium | reverse complement strand
GAGGCGCTTATTTACCTGCCGGTAAAGTTCAACAAACACACATGCTGCTCTATCGGTTCAACATGGGCGTACCACGTTGTCCCTTACCTTTGCACCTCAAAAAAAAACACCCTCCAATAAATGAAGTTTTATACGTTGTTGATACGATACCGGCTCTGGATTGGCGTGGTACTGTTGGTAGCAGCCATTGCCGTAAATATAACAGCAGGCTTTTGGCCATCGTTTATTTTATACCTTACTGGTGTAGTACTTATAGCCGGGCATTTTTTTATAGGCCCCATGCGCCTTATTCAAGAGTGTATTGAGGCGGGCGATATGGCTGGTGCACAAAAGGTGTTGAAGATGATTTGGTTTCCCAATTTGCTGTACAAACCCATTCGCAGTGCCTACTACAGCTTACAAGGGCAAATGTCGATGATGAATCAGGATTTTGAAGGAGCCGAAAAGCACATGCGCAAAAGCGAGCAGCTTGGCAGCCCCATGGCCGAAACCGAAGGTGCTAACAAACTGCAATTGGGCATGCTGGCCATGCAGCGCGGCGATGTAAAGCAAGGCGAAAGTTACATACGTGCTGCGCTTAGGGCTGGCATACCCGACCGCGATGGTGCTGCCATGGCCTATTTGCAAATGTGCCAGATATACATGAACAAGCAGCACTTTAAAGCCGCCAAAGACATGTTTAGAAAAGCCAAGGCCGAAAAACCCACCAACAAGGACGTAGTAGAACAAATTAAAAAACTAAACAGCACCATTAGCCGTATGCCTGGGTAGTATTCACTCACTTGTTTCCAAAAAAGAGCCCAATCAGCAATACTTTGTCTGATTGGGCTTTTTTTAATTTGCTACTGCCGTATGGTGGCTGCCACAATGGTTTAGCGCAGGTTTATACGGTTGCTAGTGTGCTTGATATCTCTATTTTATAAACGGGTACTGGCCCTGAAACCAACTCATCCGGTCTTTTAATCCTTCGTAAAAAAAGAAGGTTTCACCCTTAAAGCCATTGTTTCGGTTGCTTTGTATCATTTGGGTAAGCAGGCCATCAGATGCCGTGGTGCTACCCACTTTTAGCAACACGCCCGGGAAAAATGCCACCGCCGGGTTTCGGTAAAAGCTTTTTTGTTGCAGTAGGGTCGCGTTGTAGTCAGCAATATTATAACGGTAGCACTGTGGCATTACCGCATCTATCCAGCCGCTGTCGGCCCAGGTAGGCCAATCTTGCAAGTATTCCTCTCGCGCCCAAGGAAACGGACTGGGCGATGCCGTTACCAATACGGTAGGTTTCAGTGCCTTTACTTCCTGATAAATGCGCTTCATAAAACGATTGAGCTTGTTGGTGCGCCAGGCAATCCAAGCGGGGTTTCTAAAGTCGCCAGGGGGGTCGGCACCTCCGTGTTCGCTTTTGTAAAGGGCCACGGTATAGGGTTCGTAACCCGCTGTGCTGGGCAGCGCGGGTAGGCGATCATCGCCCTGCACGCCGTCAATATTGTATTTGCTCACCACCTCCTTTATTAGGCTAAGCATAAAGTTTTGAACCTCAGGGTCAAAGCCGTTAAGCCAGTCGAAGCCGTTTTTTACCGTAAGCGCGCCACTAAAGTCGCGTGCCGCCCAGTTGGGCCTTGCCGCCAAAATAGGACCACCCGAGGCGCTAAAGCTGCTGGAAAAGCCGTACTCGAACCATGCATGCACCTTTATGCCCTCTGGTTTGGCTTCGTCTATTACTTCTTGAAGGGGATCGCGGCCAGCAAATTTTTCTTGAATGGGTACGCCAATAAGGTTTTGCATCACTGTGCTGGGGTACTGGGTTCTGGCATTGTTGTACACCACCACAAAAATATTATTGATGTTGGCCCTTTTGCAGGTAGTCACCATCTCTTTAATGTTGTTGCGGCTTTCCAAAGCAGTGCTGGCTGCCGTAGTTACCCACACGCCGCGGTTGGCATTTACATCCCAAACCGGCGTAATGGGGGTTACCGGTGGCGGTGGAGTGGGCGTGCCACCACCTTTTTTGCCACAGGCCCAAAAGCCAAATACCATGCTTACAACTAACAATGTATGGCCCAAAAACCGTAGTCGTTTTGATTGAACGGCAAGCTTCATTTTTAAATTTTTTTAAGAAGTGCTAACTTACAGTAAAAAAATTTACAAAGAACGGTTTAGGACAAAATTTACTCGAAAAAGACGGGGTTTTTAGTGCAAAACGCTAAATATCTACCCCAACAAGGCTTTTGTGCCTAGCGGGAGCCTTATTGAATGCAAATTGGCTTGAGTTAATTTTCAGCAAACTAGTTTCTTGCACTGGCGCGCAACCAAGGGCCAAGAGACCCGCAACTGTTGTAATCGGGGTCTATAAAAATGTAGTAGTTCTTTAGCCGCTCGGCAAACCAACGCTCCATGACACCCTCTTTTTTCTCCTCAAGGGCACGTTGGGCAATTTTGTTATAGTCTTCCTTAATGTCTTCGCGGTGGGGCTGGCTACGGCTGCGTAGGTAAATGATGCGTACTCCCCGCTTGCCCTGCTCGGTGTTAAAAATGGCAGGCTGGCTGTACTGGCCAGGCTTCATGTTCTTTAGAACTGGTATTAGGCTTTTGTCGAGTTGGTCAATGGTAATTAGCGTGCTGTTGTCGCGGCTTAAAATCCAACCGCCACTAAATTTATCTTCATCATCGCTGTACTTGGCTACCGCCTCACCAAAAGTGAGCGTGCCAGCCACTAGTTTGCTGCGGGCGCTGTCCAGTCTATCTTTTGCTAGGTTTAGCTCATCCTCTGTTATGGGTGGTATCATCAATATGTGCCGCACCACCGCATCATCGCCACTGCGACTCACGCACTGTATAATGTGCAGTCCGAATTTCGATTTTACAATGTTGCTTATCTGCCCCTCTTTAAGCTTAAATGCCGTATTAAAGAAAGCGGGATCCCATTGTTTTTCAGCCCGGTTCAAGTTGTATTGTCCGCCATTTTCTTTTACCGCAGGGTCTTCGCTGTACAGCTTTGCCATTTGGTCAAATCGCTTGCTACCGGTTTCTATTTGCCGCTTTATATCATTTAGTTGTTTAGCGGTGTAGCTTTCTATATCGCGGCTAGCTTTGGGGTAAATCACCACCTGACCCACTTCCAGCTCGGTTTCGTAGAAAGGCAAGCTATCTTTTGACGTTCTTTCGAAATATGCTTTCACCTCAATAGGGGTAATTTTAATATTGCCTACAATCTTATCCTGCATTTTGCGGGCCAGCTCCCGGTCTTTAAACGATTTGCGGTAATCTTCTTTAATTTGATAAATGCTGCGGCCCGCTATTTCCTCCAGTTGCTCTCTGCCACCGTAAGCCTGCATAAATGAACGAATTTGCTGGTCTATTTTAGCTTCTACGTCCTCTTCATCAACGGTTATGCTGTCTTTTTCGGCCTGTAAAATCAATGCTTTGTTTATCAATTCCCGCTCCATAAAGTAGCATTGTGGGTCGGGGGGCAGTTCGGCTCCCTGCCGTTGGGCATCTATAATGGTATTTGTAATATCGCTGAACAGTATGATGCGGTCGCCTACTTTGGCCACAATTTTATCTGCCACCACCCTTTTATTTTGGGCTTGGGCCCCACCACACACAGCCAACAGGGCTGCATAGAAAAAGCCTAATGCAATAATCCTCATAATCATTATTTTGTAGTCTGGTGTAAAAGTATTGGTTTAGCCACTGAGCCTAAGACCTCGAATGGCTTTTTAACAAAAGTAAAACCGAACTCCAAGCGGCTTTTTTGGCCTGGAGTTCGGTAACATGTGTTGGTGCAATGGGGTGGTATTTATGCTTGCCAAGTGGTTTAGAGCGTACGCTTTACTTCCTCCTCTTCAATGGCCACAATCATATCGCCCACCTGAATATCAACATAATTTTTAACGGTAAGGCCGCACTCAAAATTGCTGGCTACCTCTTTCATATCATCTTTATAGCGCTTTAAGCTGCCCAGCTCGGCAAAGCCACCCTCTGTGCGGGGGTAAAGCAAGGCGTTATCGCGATAGATGCGGATTTTGGCATCGCGTTTCAGCTTGCCGCTAAGCACGTAGCATCCTGCCACAGTAGCTTTGTCAAATTTATAAACTTCGCGTATTTCCACTTGTGCCACCTCTTTCTCTTCAATTTTTGGCTCTAGTAAACCTTCCATGGCGGCCTTAATGTCGGCAATGGCGTTGTAAATAATGCTGTACTGCTTTATCTCTATGCCCTCTTGCTCGGCCAGTTTTGCTGCCTGTTGGTTGGGCCGCACATTAAAGCCCATAATAATGGCGTCGGAAGCGCTGGCAAGCGTTACGTCATTTTCGCTAATGGCACCTACACCCTTCAATATCACTTTCACCACAATTTCTTCGGTGCTCAGCTTTTGTAAGCTATCGCTTAGGGCTTCTACCGAGCCATCCACATCACCCTTAATAATCACGTTAAGCTCCTTAAAGTTACCCAAAGCCAATCGGCGTCCAATTTCGTCGAGTGTAATGTGCTTTTTGGTACGCATCCCTTGTTCACGCAAAATTTGACCCCGCTTGTAGGCCACTTCTTTTGCCTCGGCTTCATCTTGATATACCTTAAACTTTTCGCCGGCTTGTGGCGCTCCATTTAGGCCCAATATCAATACCGGCACCGATGGTCCGGCTTCTGTTTTCTTTTGGTTACGTTCGTCGAACATGGCCTTTACACGGCCAAAATACTGTCCACTTACCACCACATCGCCGTTAGACAGGGTTCCGTTTTGCACCAGCACGGTGGCCACGTAACCCCGCCCTTTATCCAGCGTGGCTTCAATAATGGTACCGTTGGCATTGCGCCCTGGGTTGGCTTTTAAATCCAGCAGTTCAGCCTCTAAGGCTATTTTTTCCAAAAGTACATCAATGTTAAGGCCTTGTTTGGCGCTTATTTCCTGATTTTGGAATTTGCCACCCCACTCTTCTACCAAAATGTTCATTTGGCTAAGCTGCTCGTATATTTTTTGAGGGTTGGCGCCGTCTTTGTCTATTTTGTTTACGGCAAAAATCATGGGTACATTGGCCGCTTGGGCATGGCTAATGGCTTCACGGGTTTGTGGCATCACCGCATCGTCTGCTGCCACCACAATTACCGCAATGTCGGTTACTTTAGCACCCCGCGCCCTCATGGCTGTAAAGGCCTCGTGGCCAGGCGTGTCTAAGAAGGTTACTTTTTTTCCGCTGGTGGTGGTTACCTCGTAGGCACCAATGTGCTGTGTTATACCACCCGCCTCGCCCGATACCACGTTTGCTTTGCGCACATAATCCAGCAGGCTGGTTTTACCATGGTCCACGTGTCCCATAATGGTTACGATAGGTGCACGGGCACTCAGCTCCTCTGGGTCGTCCTCGTCTTCTTCATCCTCAAGCTCGGCCTGCTTTTCCATGTCTATAAACTCCACATCAAAGCCAAACTCGCTAGATACCAGTTCTATTACTTCGGCATCGAGGCGCTGGTTTATACTCACCATCATACCCAGGCTCATACACTTGCCAATAACCTCGGCAAAGCTTACGTCCATAAGGTTGGCCAGTTCGCTAACGCTAATAAACTCTGTTACCCGCAATTTGGTGTCGTGGTCAACACCCTCGTTGGCCTCGGCCATTTCGCGGCGTTTGTCGCGGCGCAAGCGGGCTTTCATGCCCTTTCCAGGTCGGTTACCGCCGCTGAGGCGCGCCTGCGTTTCCTGTAGTTTCCGCTGTATTTCTTTTTCGTCAATGGTTCGGTCTTGTCGTCCGGCAGCTGGCTGACCGGGTCGGTTTTGGCCGGGCCTGTTTTGGCCACCACCCTGCATGGGAGGTCTATTGCCTTGCTGGCCACCAGCCGGCCTATTATAGCCACCGGGCCCAGCTTGCTGCCCTGTGGCTGCGCCCGGGGCTCTTTTATCTGCCGGCAACGGTATGCGTTTACGCTTGCGCTTCTCGCGGTCGGCCGCACTGTTTCCGCCTGCACGCGGACGAGTATCATTGTCAACCGGCAGCTCTATGCGGCCCAATATCTTGGGGCCAGTTAGGCGCTCGGCCTGTATGTTTTCTATAACCGGGCCGCTGGCTACTTCGGCAGTCTCCTGGGTAGGTGCTGATGCAACAGGTGCTGTTTCCACTGGCACGGGCGCTGCTGGCGCCGGTGGCACCACAGGTGCTGGGGCTGGCGTTGGGGCTACTGCTGCAGGCGCTGGTTTGGGTTCTTCTTTCTTAGGCGCACCCTTTTTTGGCCTGCTGCTGCTGTCAATGGTAGAAAGGTCAATCTTGGTAATGATTTTAGGACCTTCAAGCTCAGGAGCCTCTATTTTAACCAAGTTGCTTACCGGTGCTGCAGGCGTGTCGGCGGGTGCGGGTGCTGCGGGCGTGGCGGCAACTTGAACCTGCTCTTGGGGTGCAACAGCCACAGGCTCTGCCGCGGGTGCTGGCGCCACAAGCTGGGCTGGCTCTGGCGCTACGGCTGCTGGAGCAGGCGGCGGGGCCACGGGCGGGGCCACGGCCACTATCGGCTCTGGTGGCAGGGGCTTTTCTTCGCTTTTTATCTCGCCAATAATTTCTTTGTCGCCGTGCTTTTTGTCTTCTTTTTTCAGAAAACTAATTTCCTCATCCTCGCGCCTTCTACGGGGCTCCGACGAGTGGCCCTTGGGCAGGTCAATTAAATCGCTTTTCGCCTTTGCCACCTTGTCGCCCTGAAATTCGCGCTGTAGGCTTTCGTACATCGCTTCCGATAGTTTAGCCGTGGGCTTCAGCTCGTCGCGTTGAAAACCCTTTGCAGCCAAAAACTCCACAAGGGTGTCTTGGCCCACGTTAAACTCTCTGGCAGCTTGTAGCAGCCTTGGTAATTTGGTATCTGTCATTCTTTATCGTGAATCGTGAAAAGTGAGTTTTGTGTGTAGTTACAAGTTAAGGGCGGTGTGTGGTTGGTTATCGGTCTAAAAAAGTCGACGCTATAGTTGCTTACTCGCGTTCAAATTCTTCTTGTAATATTCTGCGAACATCGGCAATTGTTTCCTTTTCGAGGTCGGTTCTGCGTTCTAATTCCTGAGCGCTCAATTGCAGCACGCTGCGGCCTGTATCGCACCCTATTTTTTTGAGCTCGTCAATTATCCAAGGCTCAATTTCATCCACAAATTCTTCCAAGTCAATATCAAATTCTTCGCCATCGTCGTCGCTATCGCGAAACACATCAATATCTAGCCCAGTAAGTTCACATGCCAGCTTAATGTTTACACCGCGCTTGCCAATGGCCAGGCTTACCTGCTCCGGAGGCAAAAACACATCGGCGTGCTTGCGCTCTGTGTCAATGGTCATGCGGGTAATTTTAGCCGGCGTGAGTGAGCGTTGCACCATCAATTGGATGTTGCTGGTCCAGTTGATAACGTCGATATTTTCGTTTTTCAGCTCGCGAACAATGCCGTGTATTCGGCTTCCTTTCATACCCACGCAAGCACCCACGGGGTCTATTCTATCGTCAAAGCTTTCTACCGCCACCTTTGCTCTTTCGCCGGGTTCCCGTACTATTTTTTTAATGGTGATGAGACCGTCAAAAATTTCTGGCACTTCTATTTCGAGCAGCTTGCCTAAAAACGAAGGGTGTGTGCGGCTAAGAATTATAACTGGGTTGTTATTTTTCAACTCCACTTTTTTTACCACCGAACGTATGGGTTCGCCTTTTTTGAAGAAGTCTTGCGGAATTTGCTCACTGCGCGGCAGCAACAGCTCATTGCCTTCTTCATCGAGCAGCAGAATTTCTTTTTTCCAAACCTGGTATACTTCGGCGCTGATGATTTCGCCCACCCGGTCGGCATACTTTTTTACCAACAGGTTCTTCTTAAGATCGCCAATGCGGCTGGCGAGCGTCTGTTTGGCGGCTAAAATGGCCCTTCGCCCAAAGTCGAGCATATCCACTTCTTCAAATAGCTCTTCTCCAACCTCAAAATCGGGCTCAATTTTTACAGCTTCGCTGTAAGCCACTTCTTCATTGGGGTCCATTACGTCGCCATCTTCTACAATGATGCGGTGTCGAAGTATTTCGAGGTCGCCTTTTTCGGCGTTTACAATTACATCAAAGTTTTCGTCGCTACCATATTTTTTGCGCAAGAGTGTCTTAAACACATCTTCCACTACTTTCATAAGGGTAGGACGATCAATGTTTTCCTCGTCTTTAAACTCCTGGAATGCTTCAATCAGATTGATACTTGCCATGTCACATTAACGATTTTCGACCTGTCTGCCGACAGGCAGGTTTAGATGAACAATTGTGGTTTGGTGTGGGTGTGCAACACTTATGCAGGCTGCGGTGTGTTTAAAATTTTACTTGTACAGTTGCGGCTTTAATGTCTTCAAAGCTCAACTGATGACTTATGGTTTCTAGTTTTTTTCCTTTTCCTGTGGTTACATTTAGCACTATACCCGCCTCGTTTACTGCCGTAAGGTCACCTTGCAGCACGCTAGCATTGTGCAGGGTTACTTCCAACCCTCTTCCAATGTTTTTTTGATACTGCCTTACCTGTAGCAGCGGCTCACCCACACCCGCACTACTTACTTCTAGTGCATAGTCGTCTGCTGGAAACAGACCCGACTCTTCAAAGATCTTCGACAGCTCGCGGCTTATTTTGGTACATCCCTCAATGGTAACACCTTGATCGCCATCTAAAAATACCTTTACGTTATTTGTAGGTTTGATGCGAATTTGAACCAAAAAGTAACCCTCCCACGCCGAAAGCAGGCCGTTTACCAGGTTTTGTATGTGGGCAATCAGTTCATCGCCAATCATAAATGAAGCATTGGGTTATGGGTAAATGAAAAGGGAACGGCGTCCGTTCCCTTTCTTTTGTTTCTTTTTCCGCTGCGAATGTAGGCTTGAGTTGGCGTATAGCCAAAATTAAATAAAGTTTGTGGCGGCTTGCCTAAGCGTTTATGCTGTTTTTGTGGCCAGTTTTAACACATTCGTGCTCCGTAAAGCATTACTTTTGTCTTGCCATGAGTTACATTTTAACCGGAATATTGTTGTACTTAATGTATCGCTTTGTAACGGGTTTCATATTGCCCGTAGTGCGCACTACCCGCCATGTAAAGCAGCAGTTTAGTGAAATGCGCCAGCGTATGAACCAAACCGCCAACCCAGCGCCAGAGGCTGCCCGACCCAGCGGACAGGTGCGTTCTGAGAAGCCCAAATACGATGTGGAAGGAGAATACATCCAATTTGAAGAAACCCGTTAAACCGGTATTGGGTTAACGATGTTGAATAATTCGAACCCGTCGGGGTACTAACTGAACAAACAAAATAGGGCGCTTTACGACGCCCTGATTATTTTTGCTTTGTACCAACGATGGTTATTTTCTGTTTATGACCCATACCGCAACAACCGCAGCAAAGCCTGCACCAACTGCCCTTACCGCCAAAGATTTTGCCACCGACCAAGAAGTGCGCTGGTGTCCAGGCTGTGGAGACTACAGTATTTTGGCACAGGTGCAGCGAATTATGCCCGACTTGGGCATACCCAAGGAAAATATTGTAATGATTAGTGGTATTGGATGCAGCAGCCGCTTTCCGTATTATATGAATACCTACGGCATGCATAGCATTCATGGCCGTGCAACAGCCGTGGCTAGCGGGCTAAAAGCTACCCGCCCCGAGTTGAGCGTTTGGATTATTACCGGCGATGGTGATGCGCTTAGCATTGGTGGCAACCACACCATTCACCTCCTCCGTCGTAATCTTGATGTAAATGTCTTGCTCTTCAACAACCAAATTTACGGACTAACAAAAGGGCAGTATAGCCCAACCAGCGAAACCCATAAAGTAACCAAGAGCACCCCCATGGGCAGTATTGACCACCCGTTTAACCCCCTGGCCCTGGCCATGGGTGCTGATGGCAGCTTTATTGCCCGCACCATGGATAGAGACCCAAAGCACTTGCAGGCCATGCTACTGCGGGCACAGGGGCACCGCGGCACCAGCTTTTTAGAGATTTATCAAAACTGTAATATTTTCAACGACGGGGCATTTGAAATATTTACCGAAAAAAGCTCGAAACCAGAGCAAACCCTGTTTTTAGAGCAAGGTAAACCGCTGCTTTTTGGTGCTGGTCTTACTAAGGGTATCCGTTTTGATGGTTTAAAACCCAAAGTAGTGCTATTGGCCGACGGCTACTCCGCCGACGACTTGTGGATACACGACGAACACGATTTTTACAAAGCGCAGGTATTGGTACGCCTTTTTGACCAGCCTGGATCTACAGAGCATTTTCCGCGACCGTTTGGCGTGTTTTTTAGCACCGAAAGGCCGTGCTATGAAGATGAGATGGCCATGCAAATAGAGGAGGCCATTGCTAAAAAAGGAACCGGTAATTTGGACAAGCTGCTGCGAGGCAACGAAGTGTGGGAAATAATGGCTTAGTGCAACTTGCCTATATTTGAGGGATTTATCTTTTACACTCTAACAATTTTAACAAGTTGACATTTAACGATTTTGGTCTTGATGCTGGTCTTTTGGAGGGCATTGACGCCATGGGTTACCAAACCGCTACTGCCGTGCAAGAGCAGGTAATACCTTTAATTTTGGCCGGCAACGACATTATTGCTTCTGCCCAAACCGGCACTGGTAAAACTGCTGCCTTTTTGCTGCCGCTTATTCATAAACTGGTAACCGAGCCACACGATACCCATAGCATAAATGCCTTGGTAATAGTGCCCACTCGCGAGCTGGCAGTGCAAATATCGCAACACCTGGAAGCCATTTCTTACTTTACCAGCATTAGCGGTATAGCGGTGTATGGTGGTGGCGATGGCGAGCTTTTTGCTGCGGAAAAGAAAGCGCTAAGCAAGGGGGCCGACATTGTGGTGTGCACGCCCGGCCGCATGATAGCCCACCTTAATATGGGGTATGTAAAGCTGCACGGCTTGCGGTATTTGGTTTTAGACGAAGCCGACCGAATGTTGGATATGGGTTTTCATGGCGATATCTTAAAAATTATTAGCCACCTGCCAGCAAAGCGGCAAAACCTGCTGTTTAGTGCTACCATGCCGCCGAAAATTAGAGAGCTGGCCAATAAAATTTTGCACCAGCCCCAGCAGATTAACATCAGCATTTCTAAGCCTCCCGAAAAAATAAACCAGCAGGCGTATGTGGTGTACGAGGAGCAGAAAATACCCCTCATAAAAGACCTGCTTCGCAAAACACCCTACCGCCTAGCTGTGGTGTTTTGCAGCAAAAAGGAAAGTGTGAAAAAGCTGGCTTTTGAGCTAAAAAGAGCGCGGTTAAATGCTGAAGAAATACACAGCGACCTTGAGCAACCGCAGCGCGAAAAAATTCTGCTTGACTTTAGGAACAATAAGGTTTCTATTTTAGTAGCCACCGACATTTTGAGCCGGGGCATTGATATTGATACCATTGATTTGGTGGTGAACTACGATGTGCCCCACGATGGCGAAGATTATGTGCACCGCATTGGTCGCACAGCGCGTGCCGAGGCCGATGGCACGGCGTACACGTTTATAAGCCCACGCGAACAACGCAAATTTGCCGGTATAGAAAGCCTTATTGGTATTACCGTAAATAAGCCTCCTGTGCCCGAGCAGTTTGGGCCATCGCCGGCTTATAACCCCATGGCCAAGCCCCCCGAAGGCGCCCCAAAAACTGGTGGCGGCAAGGGCGGGTTTAACAAAAACCGAAAGCCGGGCGGAAACAGACCGGGCGGAGGCCCACAGCGCACAGCAGGCAAGAGTGGCCCGCCACATACAGGAAAGAGTTAAGCCTTGGCTATGGCGCCGTAGTTTTAGAGGCCCAATAAAAAATAAAATTTAGGCATTGGTGCCAAGCACAGCGCATTTTTTCTACTTTTCGCCCTCGTAGCCCGCGCCACGGGCTGTCGTTAGATTGCCAACGAAGTCGTTTTTTAAATAAAATGTTGCCGTATGATTGTGCCTACCCGTCTGTTCGACTTTTTAGACAAGCAGATTGAACGCTTTAATTTGCCCGATGCAATGGCTGCCAAAGAAAAAGGGCTTTGGCGCACATACAGTAGCCAGGAGTTGTTTGATACCTGCCAGCGTTTTAGCGCCGGGCTGCTCCAGTTGGGGCTTAGCCAAGGCAATGGAACCCCCGAGGGCGTAGATAAAATAGCCATCATTAGCAACAACAGGCCCGAATGGCTAATGACCGATATGGCCTGCCAGCAAATTGGCGTGTCGCTTTGCCCAATATATCCCACTACAAATGTTGCCGAAATTGCGTTTATATTTAACGATGCTGCGGTAAAATATGTGTTTGTTAGCGATGCCGATTTGTACCAAAAAATAAGCCAGCTGGCCCCAAGTATTGCCAGCCTAAAGGGCATCTACAGTTTTGACCGCATTGAGGGCGTTCAGCACTGGTCGGATATTTTGGCGCTATCAACGCCCAGCTTAGAGCAGCAGGTACTGGCCACAAAGCAAAACATTGCGCCCAGCCAAATTGCTACCATCATCTACACCAGCGGAACCACAGGCACCCCTAAAGGCGTTATGCTATCGCACCAGAACATTGTTTCTAACGTGCTTGATGCAAAAGCCAGCTTCCCCTTTGCCGATTCGCCGGGTAAAAAAGTGCTGAGTTTTTTGCCGCTAAACCACATTTTTGAGCGCACCGTCAGCTACATCTATTTAGCCAGTGGTATTAGCATCTACTATGCTCAAAGCCTAGAAACCATTGGCGACGATCTAAAGGAGGTGAAGCCAAACGGATTTACCACCGTTCCGCGCTTGCTTGAAAAGGTATACGAAAAAATAATGGCGAAGGGCGAGGCTTTGCGCGGCATTAAGCGGCAGTTGTTTTTTTGGTCGGTTGATTTGGGGCTGCGGTACGACAATATTAACGGAGGAGGATGGCTGTACAATATGAAGCTTAGCCTTGCCCGCAAGCTTATTTTTAGCAAGTGGAAAGCCGGACTTGGTGGCAATATAGAATTTATAATAACCGGCGGTGCTGCCTGCCAAGAGAGGCTGTTGCGGGTGTTTAACGCGGCTGAAATACCGGTTTTTGAAGGCTATGGCCCAACTGAAAACAGCCCGGTGGTAAGCGTGAACCGCCAAACCCCCGGCGGCACCATGTTTGGCACGGTGGGCCCACCTTTAAATGGGCAAACAGTAAAGCTGGCCGAAGATGGCGAAATATTGGTGAAAGGAAGCAGTGTGATGATGGGTTACTACAAACGCCCCGACCTAACGGCCGAAACCATAAAAGAGGGGTGGCTGCTAACCGGCGACATTGGCGTGTGGGTAAATCAAAAGTTTTTGAAAATTACTGACCGTAAAAAAGAGCTGTTTAAAACGAGCGGCGGCAAGTATGTGGCACCACAACCCATTGAAAACAAGCTGAAGGAGTCGGCCTTTATAGAGCAAGTGTTGGTGGTGGGGGCCGAAAAAAAGTTTGTGGGCGCGCTTATTGTGCCCGCTTTTGGCGCCCTACGCGAGTGGATGCGCCAGCAAAACATCCCTTTTACCACCAACGAAGATGCCATTTTAAACCCGCAGGTGCACCAGCACTATCGGCAGTTGGTAGAGGGCTTTAATGTGCATTTTAACCACGTGGAACAAATAAAAAAGTTTGAGCTCATGCCCAGGGAGTGGAGCATTGACAGCGGCGAAATGACGCCGAAAATGAGCTTAAAGCGGAAGGTTATTATGGAAAAATACCATCCAACCGTGGAGCGTATTTATGCCTAGTTTTAGGGCAATGGGCCTAAATTTAATTTTGGCAACAGCTGTCGCACACACCGGTAATCACCATTTCTGTTTGCAAGGGCTTAAAGCCAGTGGGTAGGGTAACCTCAGGTATGGATACATTGTCAATACACTTGGTAATACTGCACTGGGTACACACAAAATGCACGTGGTTGTCGTGGTGCAGCCCCTCTTCGCAGCCATTGTGGCACAGCGCATAGCGGGCGGAGCCGTCTATGCCAGGAATGGTATGTATGATGCCCTTGTCGGAAAAAACCTGAAGCGAGCGGTAAATGGTTACCCTGTCCAACCTATTGGCAGCCATGCGCTCTATATCGGCATGTTTTAAAGCGCCTGCTTTTTCGCTTAAAAACATATTTAAGATGAGCTTTCGGCTATCAGTTACACTTAGCTTGTTGGTGCGCAAAATATCTGAGGCATTGTTTTTCATAAGGCCATAAAGCACTGTTTTTGATGGGTGCTTTCTCTTTTTGACGTTCAATCGGGTGGTACAACTTCCAAATTTAATGAAAAAACTAACGCGGTGGTGCATTACCAAAAATGCCGTTTACAAAGCCCACATTATTACTTTCTTTCACCAAATTCGAAATGTCGGACTTCAACAGGTTTACTTCCTTTTCCTTTAAACCATCGTACACCCCACGCACTTTACCGGTTTTATCCACTAGGGCTAAGAATTGTGCGTGCAAAAACTGGTCTTCGATGCTTCCCACGTTGTTTTTTGGGTCGTCTATATGGTAGCTCTCTCTGGCGGCTTTGTAAAGCATTAGTTTGTTGCCGGTTAAAAAATACCATTGCTCTGGTAAGCTCCCCATGCTATCGGCATACCGCTTCAGTGCGGGTACGCTATCGGTTTCGGGCTGGCAGGTATGGCTCAAAAACAAAACTGATTTATTGCCCTTGAATGCCTTGTAAATGCTGTTTAAATTGTTGTTCATGTGCGGGCAAATGCCCGGGCAGGTAACAAAGAAAAAGTTGGCTACGTACACTTTGCCCGCCGTGTTGGCCTGCGTTATAGTATCGCCAAGCTGATTAACAAACGAAAAGGGCTTTACGTAGCTTATTACCGGTAGCTTGCTTTTCCACTCGTCGGTGCCCCTAAACAAAAAGTAAAAGTAGCCAAGCAACAGGGCAGTAAATAATCCTACGTATATCAATAACAATTTTATACCGCGTTTCATAATAGGCAAAAATAACACCATCTATCCACCCTTTGTTTATATTTGCAATCCTGTAAGGCTATTTTGCAATGCCGTTGCAGTTTATAAATGGCATTAATGAAACCGTCGTGGGATAGTTTGGGCATTGCAGCCTCCGTTGTCTGTGCCATACACTGTGCCGTACTTCCACTAATTTTTACCAGCCTGCCGTTGCTGGGCTTTAATATTCTGCACAATGCATATTTTGAGTTTGGAATGATATTTTTGGCCATGGGCATCGGCATTGTTGCCCTTCGGCATGGCTTCAAACTGCACCACCACAGCCGATTGCCGACCGCACTATTGGTTATTGGCTTTGCTGGCCTCTTTGCCAAGGAGTTTTTTCCCAAACATTTGCTTTTGCTGTTACTTCCAAGTGTGGCCTGTATTATAGCGGCCCACATCATAAACTATCGGCTGTGCCGAAAAGCCAACCATTGCCACCCCAACGACTGTAAACATTAGCAGCCTTGTAGAAAGCTGTGCAATACGCCATTTGTTTATTCCCTAATTTCAGCGTCCATTTCCGCCAACCCATGTCTAAATCCATCAATACCACGCTACAACGATTAGAGCGCATACTTACCGAAGCTGGCTATATTATACGCTTCGAGCGGGGAACTTTTCAGAGTGGGTATTGCATTCTGGAGCAGAAAAAAGTGGTGGTTCTCAATAAGTTTTTGGATGTGGATGGGCGAATCACCACTTTGCAAGACCTTATTCCTAATTTGCAAGTAAATGTGGATGCGCTTACCCACGATAGTCAAAAGCTGTATTTTACGGTGGTAAAACAGCGCTCAGAAACGCCTTAACGCCCCCATAGGCGCTGGGCTTACTACGCCTGTGGAGATTTATTTTTTGTGACCTGATTACCGCATTATGCCTAACCAAACCCTGACTGTTACCTTTTTGGGCACCGGCACCAGCAGTGGTGTGCCCATGGTGGGCTGCCAGTGCCAAGTTTGCACATCGGGCAGTGCATTTGATAACCGGTTGCGCAGCAGTGTGTTGCTGCAAAGCAAGGAAACTACAGTGGTGATAGACGCCACCCCAGATTTTAGATATCAAATGCTGCGCCAGCAGGTAAGGGGAATAGACGCTCTATTGCTAACCCATCCGCACAAAGATCATTTGGGTGGGCTTGATGATACACGGGCTTTCCAATATATACAGCAACGCAGCACCGCCGTGTATGGCAATGCAATGACGCTGGAAGGAGTAAAACGTGAACTTCCGTATGCATTTGGCAGCAGTCCATATCCCGGCGTACCCGCGTTAGATTTGCATACCATTGAAAACGAACCCTTTTCCATAGGCGACATAACCTTTATACCCATCTTGGTATGGCACCTGCGCATGCCGGTTTTTGGCTACCGCATTGGCCCATTTGTTTACATAACTGATGCCAACCGCATTGACTCAGCAGAACTGGATAAGCTAGGCGGATGCCACACGCTGGTGCTGAATGCCCTGCGCCACGAACCTCATATTTCGCATTTCACACTTGACGAAGCCATTGCCGTG
Organism: Bacteroidota bacterium; assembly: GCA_004292575.1. Lineage (GTDB taxonomy): Bacteria > Bacteroidota > Bacteroidia > Chitinophagales > Chitinophagaceae > Phnomibacter. The sequence goes on along the minus strand of RDXD01000377.1, from coordinate 10,289 downwards.
GCGCAGGAAAGTGGATGCCAGCAAGCCTATTTTACACATATTAGCCACCAGCTGGGATTGCACCATGCCGTAAATGCCAACCTTCCTCCGGGAATAGCATTGGCATTTGATGGGTTAAAACTGCATTTCGAATATTAAGGCTAAAGCACAAACCGTTGAAAACCCGCTAGAGGGCACGCTGTCCCGGCTTCTTTTTTTTTGTAAAAAAGTCTGAACTTTACCAAAAAAGATGGGGCATGAAAAAACCTGTCATCAACATAAAGCAGTTGGTGAAGAGCTACTTCACATTTACCAAGCAGGAGCGCAGGGCACTGCTTAGCCTGTTTATAGGTATTGTGCTGCTGGCCATGGCGCCATCGGTGTATCGCTTCTTTGCAGTACCGGAGCTTCAGAAAGCAACGCCGGTTTCGATATCGTCGGTGCAAGAGCTGGCGCTGCTGGACAGTGGCGAAAGAGCGCCTAATGCCAACGCCGATTTTGGGAGCTACAGCGCACCAGAAAAGCGGGCAGGGTCTTACGAATCTCGTAGCCGCGAAAGATTCTTTTTTGACCCTAACACCGCCTCAGCCGATACCTGGCAGCGATTGGGCGTAAGCAACAAAACGGCACATAGCATCCAAAAGTATATTGACAAAGGGGGTAGGTTTAAGCGTCCCGCCGACCTCAACAGAATTTATACCCTACCAAAAAATCTGGCGCAAGAGCTGATGCCATACGTGCAAATTGCCAGCGTCAATCAGCCCGAAAAACCAAACTATAAAACTGAATCCGCTGGCCCAGGAATGATTGCTAAAAGCGAAAAAGCACCACGGCCATTGGCCGGTATTGCCAACATAAATACTGCAGACACTAACAGCTGGATTGCGCTTCCGGGCATTGGCAGCAAGCTGGCCAGCCGCATTGTAAACTACCGCGACAAGCTGGGTGGCTTTTACAGCATTAATCAGATTGCTGAAACCTATGGATTGCCAGACAGCACTTTTCAACTTATAAAGCCAAGGCTAACCTTGCCCGAGGGCGCCACTATGCGCACCATAAACATCAATACAGCCGATGCCAAAAGCTTGAAGCACCCATACCTAAGTTGGAATCAAGCCAATGCCATTGTGGCTTACCGAAACCAGCGGGGCCAATTTAGCAGCTTAAACGACCTAAAGAAAATAATGGTGATTGATGAGGCCACGCTGGAGCGTATAAAGCCTTATTTAGCGCTCGAGTAACAAGGTGGCTATAAACTAACGGGCGTTAGTTTATATTTGCGGCCATTCAAGCTTGCCACATGCATTTTACCAGTTCGGAAACCACCAGCCATATAGCCGCGGCTGCACACGACTTTGCTACCCAATACATTGCCCCACATGTAATGGAGTGGGACGAAGCGCAGGTTTTTCCTTTGGACGTTTTTAGACAAATGGGCCAATTGGGCATGATGGGCGTGCTAGTACCCGAGCAATACGGCGGGGCCGGACTCGGCTATTTCGAGTACAACGCCATCATTCAGGAAATATCAAAAGTGTGTGGTAGCATTGGTCTTAGCCTGGCAGCGCACAATAGTTTGTGTACCAATCACATTTTGAGTTTTGGCAGCCCGGAGCAAAAGCTAAAGTATTTGCCAAAACTGGCCAGCGGGCAGCACATAGGAGCTTGGGGTCTTACAGAACCCAACACCGGTAGCGATGCCGGAAATATGCAAACCACCGCAGTAAGGCAAGGCGACCAGTGGGTGCTTAACGGCACTAAAAACTGGATTACTCACGGAAAAACCGGCGACATAGCCGTGGTGGTTGCCCGCACAGGACCTGCCCGCAGCAGCGGCAATGCCACCGCCTTTATTGTAGAGCGGGGTATGCCGGGTTTTGAGGGTGGCAAAAAAGAAAATAAACTGGGCATGCGGGCCAGCGAAACCGCCGAGATGATTTTTGACCAGTGCGTAGTACCCGATGCCAATAGGCTGGGTACTGTAGGCGATGGATTTAGACAGGCGCTTAAGATATTGGATGGTGGTCGCATCAGCATTGCTGCGCTTAGCCTGGGTATAGCACGGGGCGCCTATAAAGCGGCCATCGATTATGCTAAAACCCGCCACCAGTTTGACCAGCCGATAGCAAACTTTCAGGGCATTAGCTTTAAGCTGGCCGATATGGCTACCGAAATAGAGGCTGCAGAACTGCTTGTGCAACAGGCCTGCCACTTGAAAAACAATGGCCAGCCGGTAACCAAATTGGGGGCCATGGCTAAGTACTATGCCAGCGAGGTGGCCGTAAAAGTAAGTACCGAAGCCGTGCAGATTTTTGGCGGCTATGGCTATACCAAAGACTTTCCGGTGGAGAAATATTACCGCGATAGCAAGCTGTGTACCATTGGCGAAGGCACCAGCGAAATTCAAAAACTGGTGATTGCCCGCGAGGTATTAAACAGTTAAACCGCAGGTGTGTTATTTTAGCCTATGGCTCGTTGGTTTTGTTTTATGTTAATCGCCTGCATAGGTGTTTTCTGCCGCAGCGCTACGGCGCCCCAGCAAAGCACTGTGTACACAAGTGCCGAATTGGAAGCTGGCAAACAGTTGTTTAGCAGTTTATGCGGCAACTGCCACAAAATAAATGCCGATATGAGTGGGCCAGCCCTGCGCGGGTCGCTTGCCCGCTGGCCCAACAGGGCTTTACTGTATGCTTTTGTGAGGAACAGCAAGTCTGTGGTTGATACCAATGCTTATGCAAAGGGCTTATATTTAGCGTATAACCAAACCGTAATGCCGGCAATGCCCCAGCTTACAGATAACCAAATTGACCAAATTTTTGCTTACGTGGAAGCCAATAGTCAGCCCTAAACATTACATAATGATACACGTGTACGGTATTCCCAACTGCGATACGGTAAGCAAAAGCTTGAAATGGCTTCAAGCCCAGCAAGCCGAATTTGTGTTTCACAACTTTAAGGTAGAAGGGCCAAGCCTAGAAAAGCTGCACCATTGGGAAGCCGCCGTAAGTTGGCAGCGCCTGCTAAACAAGCAAAGCAGCACTTGGCGGCAGCTATTGCCCCACCAACAACTGGCGGTTAAGGATGCCAACTCGGCGGTGCTGGTGATGCAAGCACAAAACAGCGCTATAAAACGGCCCGTGGTAGAGTGGCCCAACGGTGATATAACAGTAGGTTTTGTTGCAACAGATTGGGAAAAGTTGCTGCCATAAAAAAAGCTGCCCGTGTATGAGCAGCCTTTCCAATTCCTTTTCGCTAGCGTGGGGTTTAACCTACTTTCTTTTCCAGTTCGTCTAATTTGGTCTTGCCTTTTTCCAGCAGGTCTTCAGCCACCACCTTAGCTTTCTCGAAGCCTTCACCGGCTGCTACAGCAGCTTTTTTAGCAAAGCCTTCCAATTGTTCGCCCATTTCGCCGGGTACAATGTCGCTTATTTTATCGAGCCAGCTTTTGGGTGCATCGGCCACCACATCTGCGTAGGGTATGGCTGCTTCGGCTGCCACAGCACCCGCCACATCGTCCACCTGGGTGCCAAAAACATTGTCAACAGCGCCGCTCAGCATAGGAAACTTTTCCTTTACAAAGCTTTTGATAACGTCTAGTGCCTTGCTCGCCTGATCGTTATTTAAACCAACCTCAGCTACCAGCTTGTTAATTAATTCAGTCATAATTGATACAAAGTTTTTGTGTTTAAAATTTATAGGGCAAGATAAGATGCAGGCTATTGCCCTCAGTATTCATATTGCAATTTTCGCATTATTTAACGCGTAGGCCTACCTCAAAGCCGGGCACTAAGCCACCTTTAGCTTACTAAGGCGGCTGCCGGCAAACTGCTGCGTGGCATAATCAAGGGTTACTACAAACGAGCGTTGCTTTAAACTGGGTAGTTCAAACATGGCGTTGGTAAGTATTTGCTCGCAAATGCTGCGCAAACCACGGGCTCCCAGTTTATACTCCATGGCTTTTTCTACCACAAATGCATATACTTCCGGCTCTATTTCCAACTTTATGCCCTCCAGCTCAAACAGCTTGGTATATTGCTTTACTAGGCTGTTGCGCGGCTCAGTAAGAATGCTGCGCAGCACCGTGGCATCCAAAGGTTCCAGATGCGTAACCACTGGCATGCGGCCCAACAGTTCGGGAATTAGGCCGAAGCTTTTTAAATCTTGTGCATTTACATATTGCAGCAAATTTTTGCGCTGGTAGTCTTGCAGCTCCTTGTTTACGTTAAAACCAATGGCATTGGTATTTATGCGGCGTGCAATTACCCTGTCAACCCCGTCAAAGGCTCCTCCGGCAAGAAACAAAATGTTCTGCGTGTTTATTTTAATGAGCTTTTGCTCGGGGTGCTTGCGGCCTCCTTGGGGAGGCACCAACACCTCGGTGCCTTCTAGCATTTTTAACAATCCTTGCTGTACGCCTTCGCCGCTTACATCGCGGGTAATGCTGGGGTTGTCGCCTTTGCGGGCTATTTTGTCTATTTCGTCAATGTAAACAATACCGCGTTGAGCGGCTTGTACATCGTAGTCGCAGTTTTGCAGCAATCGGGTCAGCATGCTTTCCACATCTTCGCCCACGTAGCCGGCTTCGGTAAACACCGTAGCATCCACAATGGCGAACGGTACGTTTAGCAATTTGGCAATGGTTTTAGCCAGCAGGGTTTTACCGGTTCCGGTTTCGCCCACCATAATAATGTTGCTTTTTTCTATCTCCACTTCATCTTCGTGCACCTTTTGGGTAAGTCGTTTGTAGTGGTTATACACGGCCACCGCCAACACTTTTTTGGCGTCGTCCTGGCCAATAATGTATTGGTCGAGATGGGCCTTTATTTCCATTGGCTTTTTTACATTAAGCTTAAATGCGCCGGCCGATGTAAAACGCTGGGTGGTAAGTGCCATTTCTTGATCTACAATTTCGCGGGCACTATCAACACACTGTTCACAAATGTGTACATTGTCTTGACCAGCTATGAGGATTTTTACTTCGTCGCGCATTTTGCCGCAAAACGAGCAATGGAGGGTATTTTTAGGCATTTTCACTTTTCTATTGTTTTAGGGTAGTGTGTGGAAGGTTCATAACATCGCCATCAGATGGTGTTGGCCATTGCTGTTTATCTGCAAAAGTACTGCCGTGCTGTGGGTATTGTCATAAAAAAATTCCAAAGCAGCGCCTTGGAATTAAACAATCTGTATTTGCTCTATCCTTTTACAGTTTTTCCACCACCGCATCTACTATACCGTAAGCCACGCTTTCGGTTGCATCCATCCAGTAATCGCGGTCAAAATCTTTCATCACTTTATCAAACGATTGCCCGCAGTTATCGGCCAAAATTTTGGCCCCCATGGCTTTAGTTTTACGTATTTGTTCGGCCATAATTTCCAAATCGGCACTGGTGCCGCGGCCGCCACCGCTGGGCTGGTGTATCATTACTTCGCCGTGTGGGTATATAAACCTGCGTCCTTTTTGGCCGCCGCTAAGCAAGATGCTGCCCATGCTGGCTGCCATGCCCATGCATACGGTACTCACCGGGCTGGTTATCAACTGCATGGTATCGTATATCACCATGCCGCTGGTAACCATGCCACCCGGGCTGTTAATGTAAAAGGTAATTTCTTTACCCGGCTCAATGGCATCGAGGTACATCAGTCGTGCACTAATATCCTTCGCACTTTTATCGTCCACCACACCCCACAGAAATATTTTTCGCTGCTCTATAAATTTTTTGTCGAATTGCCAGCCACTCATCATTTTTTCCATTGGTATTTCTGGCATTTCTGGCATTGATGCCGGCTCTTCTTCCTCGCCATCGAAGCGGAATGGTTTTTTGTTGTATGCTTTTAGATTCATCTTTTGTAACTATTATTGGTTTTAATTTCCTTGCGCTTGTCTTCCCTTTTAATATGGTCTTTGCCTCTTTACATCTATTGTACTCATGGCGTTTTGGCCTGTAGAGCCACTTGGCAAGTGGGCTACTTTTGTTTACGCGGGTTTATAAACAACACTTCGTCCACTAGGCCGTATTCCTTGGCCTCAACGCCAGTCAGCCATTTGTCGCGATCGCTATCAATAGCAATTTGCTCGGGCGTTTGGCCTGTATGGTATGCAAGCACATCGTAGAGTTCGCGCTTTAGCTTTTTCACCTCGTTTACGGTAATTTCTATATCTGATGCCTGACCCATAGCACCGCCACTGGGTTGATGAATCATGATGCGGCTATGTTTTAGTGCTGTGCGCTTTCCCGGTGCACCTGCTGCCATAAGCACCGCAGCCATACTGGCAGCAATACCCGTACAAATGGTGCTGATATCGGGTGTTATGTACATCATGGTGTCGTACATACCAAGACCTGCATATACGCTGCCACCTGGGCTGTTAATGTACATTTGAATGTCGCGAACGCGGTCGGTGCTTTCCAAAAACAACAGTTGAGCGGTTACTATATTAGCCACCTCGTCCATAATGGGATAACCCAAGAAAATGATGCGATCCATCATCAGTCGGCTGTAAACATCCATTACGGCTATGTTCATGGGGCGTTCCTCAATAATGTTGGGCGTCAGGTTGTTTATCTGTGGTACAGCCCCCATTATTGGCTGTGCGGTTAGTTGGCCAGCACTTTGCTTCATATAGCTGTCAAGCGTGTTGCTGCTTATGCCCCTATGTTTTACCGCATATTGCTCAAATTCTTTTCCAAAGTTCATATTATGGCTTTTTTTATTGTGATGCTTTTGCAGCAGAAGCGCAAATTAACGGATAGCAAACTTCAAATAGTGTGCGGAGAAAATTTTGCGCCAATTTGTCGTATTGGCAGTGAAAATACATGCATTGCAGGTAACAAAAACACCGCCGATGGCTAAGCCGGGCGGTGCCTTAGAAAAAAACCTGAACCTAGACTTACTAACCCTGAAGTTCTTTGATTTTTGCTCTAATTTTTGTTTCTACTTCGTTGCTCATTTCTGGATTATCTCTAAACAATTGTTTTACTGCATCGCGACCTTGGCCAAGCTTGTTGGTATCGTAGCTAAACCAACTGCCACTTTTGTTAATGATGCCCAACTCTACACCCATGTCTATAATTTCACCCACTTTACTGATACCCTCACCAAACACAATGTCAAATTCTGCCTGTCTAAATGGTGGCGCCACTTTGTTTTTTACCACTTTTACCTTTATGCGGTTGCCTATAGCCTCTTCGCCATCTTTTATTTGTGCCATCCGTCTAATGTCAAGTCGCACAGAAGCGTAAAATTTAAGCGCATTGCCACCTGTTGTGGTTTCCGGATTGCCAAACATGACCCCAATTTTTTCGCGCAGTTGGTTTATAAATATGCAAATGGTTCCCGTTTTGCTGATGGTTGCGGTAAGTTTACGCAGTGCCTGACTCATAAGTCTGGCGTGAAGACCCATCTTACTGTCTCCCATTTCGCCTTCTAGTTCGCCTTTGGGCACCAATGCTGCTACGCTATCAACCACCACCACATCTACTGCGCCGCTTAAAATAAGCCGATCCGCTATTTCTAAAGCCTGCTCGCCATAATCTGGCTGACTAATCAGCAAATTATCAACATCTACGCCCAATTTTTGGGCATAATTGCTATCAAAAGCGTGTTCGGCATCTATAAATGCACAAATGCCGCCCTTCTTCTGCGCCTCGGCTATTACGTGTGTAGCAATGGTTGTTTTACCGCTGCTTTCTGGGCCGTATATTTCTATTACACGCCCTTTGGGTAGGCCGCCAATGCCTAAAGCGCTATCTAAGCCAATGGACCCGGTTGAAATAACCTCAATTTCGTGAATTCCTTTATCACTCATCATCATTACGCTGCCCTTGCCAAAATCTTTGTCTATTTTATCAATGGTCAGTTTCAGGGCTTTTAATTTCTCGGCATTTGTTGCGGTGCTCATTTTGTGGGGTATGGGTTTTTTACTATTCTAAATTTGCGCTCTTTGTTTGCTCTTGTAAAATTATTGCGGCTGCTAAATTAGGTCGAAAATGTTTTACACACTAATATATTTAGTAATTACTGCTAATTTTTTTGTTTTTTTGGCCCGCTTAAACATGTTACATGCCCTTTGCGGCTATTTGCGCACCACCTTTAAATGAGCCCTTTTTTACAAATATTCATCTTTTGTGGTTTTGTATAGGGATGAAAGCGTTAAATATGACTGTACAATGACTACTGAGATGTAATTTTGCCCCATAAAATAAAATTTATGAAAAAAATACTGATGATAATGGTTTTGCTGGCTACGGTGGTGGCAGCAGATGCAAAAAAAGGTAAGCGCTTTGGCGAAAAAATGAATACGAAGCAAGCTGTGGGCGTTACAGATTTTAAAATGCAGGTAGAAACTGCCGAGAGCTGGACAGGTGTGGTAAAAGGCGAAGTAAAGCAGGTGTGTAAATCTGAGGGCTGTTGGCTGCGCTTGGATGATGGCAGTAAAGATGGCATAATGGTAAAAATGAAAGACCACAAGTTTTTTGTTCCTAAAGACATTGACGGCAAAACCGTATATGTAAGCGGGGTGGCTAAAAAAAGCGTTACCAGTGTAGAGATGTTACGTCACTATGCTGAAGATGCTGGTAAGACGAAAGCAGAAATTGATGCTATCGTTGCCCCAAAGGTTGAAATTAAGATGGACGCTGTTGGCGTAGTGGTTTTATAATTTTTGTTTTACAATCGTCTGGAGGGCTGTATTTTTACGAAATACGGCCCTCTTCTTTTTTAATACACTGTCAACCATGTTGTTAAGTTACTTTAGTATCCGTGGCCATTTGCCATCAAAATTGTTTCTCGCTTTAGCCATTGGCTGCCTAGGTGCTTGCCAAAAACCTGTGGCCGACCTTTTGGTGATTAACGCCACCATTTATACGGTGGACAGTAGCTTTAGCACAGCCGGGGCCATGGCCATTAAAGATGGCCTTGTGCTGGAAACGGGAACCAGTGGAGCTTTACAGCTTAAATATAAAGCCAGCAAAACCATTGATGCCAAAGGAAAATTTATATATCCTGGATTTATTGATGCCCATTGCCACTTTGCAAGATATGCAGAAGGACTGGCCGAGTGCGAACTAACGGGTACTAACAGCTGGGATGAGGTGTTGGCTACGCTGGGCGACTTTACAAAGGCCCAGGGCGCGGCCGATACCACTTGGCTTGTTGGCAGAGGTTGGGATCAAAATGACTGGCTAAACAAGGAATTTCCCACCAATAAGCGCTTAAACGAGCGTTTTCCTAACCGACCGGTGTTTTTGGTGAGGGTAGATGGGCACGCGGCCATTGCCAATAAAAAAGCTTTGGAACTGGCTAATTTAACTGTGGAAAGAAACGTGGTTGGCGGAAAAGTAATGGTGCAAAACGGCGAGCTTACGGGTTTACTTATTGATAATGCTACTGATTTGGTAGGACGCAAGATTCCTTTTTTGGGTAAAGAAAAACTACGCGTATTGCTTAAAAAGGCTGAAGCCAATTGCTTTGCTGTGGGTCTTACAGGGTTGCACGATTGTGGCTTAAACGCTGCTGATGTTGAATTTTTTGAGAAAATGTATGCCAGCAACGATTTGCAGATACGTCTTAACATTATGCTAAGCGATAACCCAGCTAACTATGCCTGGGCATTTAAGCGCGGAAAAGTGAAAACACCGCAGTTGCAGGTAAGCAGTTTTAAGTTGTACGCCGATGGGGCATTGGGAAGTCGTGGCGCCTGCTTGCGGCATCCTTATAGCGATGATCCTTCCAACTCGGGTTTTCTATTGAAACCCCTTGCGTATTTCGATAGCATTTTACCCATAATAGCCAGCAAAGGTTGGCAGGCGTGCACCCATGCCATTGGCGACAGTGCCAACCGTAGTATTTTAAAACTTTACGGTAAAGTGTTGGCACAAAAACCAGATTTGAGATGGCGCATTGAACACGCACAAGTTATTGATTCCGCAGATTTTGGCTTGTTTGGTGCTGCACAAGTGGTGCCAAGCGTGCAGCCCACGCATGCCACCAGCGATATGTACTGGGCAGGTGAGCGCCTTGGTAAAGAACGCCTGGAAAGTGCATATGCTTACCAAAATTTACTTCGCCAATTGGGATGGCTGCCATTGGGAACCGATTTCCCCGTTGAAGACATTAGCCCCTTAAAAACCTTTTTTGCGGCCACCATCAGGAAAGACGCTAAAGGGTATCCAGATGGGGGATTTATGCCAAAGAATGCGCTGAGCCGATTACAAACGCTGCGTGGTATGACCATTTGGGCAGCAAAGGCTGCTTTTGAAGAAAACGAAAAAGGAAGTTTGGAAGTGGGCAAGTTTGCCGATTTTGTAATG
>RDXD01000066.1 GCA_004292575.1 Bacteroidota bacterium | reverse complement strand
CAAAAAAGATGGCGATGACAGCCTGGAACAAAAAGAAGATTTGTCGCCGGAGGACATGGAAAATGTGCGCCGCCTACGCGAGCACTACAATGGCAACGACTTGCAGGCAAAAGTGCTGCACGAAGCCGAACGCCTAGAGGGTTCGGTGCGCAATACCGGGCTGCATGCAGCGGGCATTATTATTGCCCCACAAGACCTTACCGACCTGATACCGGTTGCTACCTCGAAAGAATCGAACCTTTGGGTTACCCAAATTGAAGGCAACAGCATTGAACAAGCGGGTGTAATAAAAATGGACTTTTTGGGCTTAAAAACCCTGAGTGTGCTTAAAACAGCGCTCGATTTAATTAAGCAATTGCATGGCCTGCACATTGACTTGGACAATTTGCCCTTGGACGACGAAAAGACCTTTAGACTGTACCAGCGTGGCGAAACCAATGGCACATTTCAGTTTGAAAGTGTGGGCATGCAAAAGCACCTGCGCGACCTGAAGCCCGATCAGTTTGCCGACCTTATAGCCATGAATGCCCTGTACAGGCCCGGCCCCATGCAGTATATAGCCAACTATGTGGCTCGCAAACATGGGGTGGAGCCTATTGTGTACGACCTGCCGGAAATGGAGGAGTTTTTGGCCGAAACCTACGGCATTACCGTGTATCAGGAACAGGTGATGCTGCTAAGCCAAAAACTGGCCAACTTTAGCAAAGGCGATGCCGATGTGCTGCGTAAAGCCATGGGTAAAAAGCAGATTGCTACGCTCAACAAAATGAAAACCCAGTTTATGGAGGGGGCCGGTGCCAATGGACTCGACATACAGAAGCTGGAAAAAATTTGGGCCGACTGGGAAGCCTTTGCCGAATATGCCTTTAACAAAAGCCATAGCACCTGCTATGCACTGGTGGCCTACCAGACCGCCTATCTAAAGGCCCACTACCCCGCCGAATTTATGAGTGCCGTGCTTAACCACGCCGCCGATATTGAAAAAATAACCTTCTTTATGGAGGAATGTAAACGCATGGGTATAAAAGTGCTGGGGCCGGACATTAATGAATCGAAAAAAGGGTTTGCGCCCAATAAAAAAGGTGAAATTAGATTTGGGCTGGGCGGCCTAAAAGGCGTGGGCGAAGCAGCCATTGAAGGATTGATAGAAGAACGCGATAAAAACGGGCCATTTACCGATATCTACGCTTTAGCCAGCAGGGTAAACCAGCGCACCGTAAACAAAAAGTCTTTAGAAAGCCTGGCTCATAGCGGCGCATTCGACTGCTTTGCGGATTTACATAGAGCGCAGTATTTTTACGTGGCCAAAGGCGAAACGCTGAACGGCCTCGAAAAAATTATAAAATACGGCAACAGTGTACAGCTCAATG
>RDXD01000065.1 GCA_004292575.1 Bacteroidota bacterium | reverse complement strand
AGGATTGATAGCGGAAAAGAAACCGTTTATTTACTCCCAAAACGGTTTCTTTTCCGCTATCAATCCTTGCCTGCTTTTTCGCGGCGGCTTCTTCAATGCGCATTTTAGGCAAGCCCGTTTCGATGGCTTTGGTCATTCCACCCAATTCTTCTACTTCTTGTATCAAAGCCCAAGCCTTGTGGCAAAGTTCATGCGTGAGGCGTTCCACATAATAGCTCCCACCCCAAGGGTCAATCACTGAACAAATGCCTGTTTCCTCTTGTAAAAAAAGTTGTGTATTCCTTGCTATTCGCGCCGAAAAGTCGGTAGGCAAGGCTATAGCTTCATCAAGCGAGTTGGTATGCAAGGACTGCGTATGCCCCAATACTGCCGCCATAGCCTCCACACAAGTACGCGCCACGTTGTTGAAAGGGTCTTGTTCTGTGAGGCTGTAGCCCGAAGTTTGGCAATGCGTCCTAAGTGCCATCGAGATAGGATTGGTAGGATTGAATTGTTTTACCAATTTTGCCCAAAGCAAACGACCTGCCCTTAGTTTGGCAATTTCCATAAAATGGTTCATACCTATTGCCCAAAAAAACGAGAGGCGAGGCGCAAATTCATCTATTTTCAAACCCGCTTGAAGTCCTGTTCGGATATATTCCAATCCATCGGCAAGCGTGTAGGCAAGTTCAATATCGGCAGGTGCGCCTGCTTCGTGCATGTGGTAGCCCGAAATGCTTATGGAATTGAATTTGGGCATTTTCTCCGAAGCATAGCGGAAAATATCGCCAATGATGCGCATACTTGCCTGCGGAGGGTAAATATAGGTATTGCGCACCATAAATTCCTTGAGAATATCGTTTTGGATAGTTCCCGAAAGTAGGTCAGGCGAAACGCCTTGTTCCTCGCCTGCCACGATAAAAAACGCCATGATAGGCACAACCGCGCCATTCATAGTCATCGAAACAGACATTTCATTCAAGGGGATACTATCAAACAGGATTTTCATATCCTCGACTGAATCTATAGCTACACCCGCCTTGCCTACGTCCCCCACCACACGCGGATTGTCGGAATCATAGCCTCTGTGGGTAGCCAAATCGAAGGCAACAGAAAGACCTTTTTGCCCCCCTGCGAGATTGCGCCTATAGAAAGCATTGGATTCTTCGGCAGTCGAAAAGCCCGCATATTGGCGAATAGTCCAAGGCTTTTGCACGTACATGGTCGCATAAGGTCCGCGCAAAAAGGGTGGCTTGCCTGCTATGTAGGCAAGGTGTTCTACCTCTTTCAAGTCCTCTGCGGTATAAAAGGGCTTGATTTCTATGCCTTCTGCTGTCTTAAAAGGGGCTTTTTGGGCTGAAGGGTTGAGGGGTGGAAGGGTGGAAAGGTTG
>RDXD01000176.1 GCA_004292575.1 Bacteroidota bacterium | reverse complement strand
AATCCCTCTCTCTCCGCCAACCAAATGGAATGGCCCCCTGGGGGTCATTTTTTGTTGGGCGAACGCGGCAAACTTGTTTGCCAAAGTGAGTCCAACAAAAAATGAATGGGCGCGAAGAGACCAGCCTTCTCATTTGGTTGAAGCCCCCACCCTTGGATGGCGCCCTGCGCAATCCCTCTCTCTCTCCGCCAACCAAATGGAATGGCCCAAAGGGGTCATTTTTTGTTGGGCGAACGCGGCAAACTTGTTTGCCAAAGTGAGTTCAACAAAAAATGAATGGGCGCGAAGCGACCAGCCATTTCATTTGGTTGAAGCCCCCCACCCCAGGATGGCGCCCTGCGCAATCCCTCTCTCTCTCCGCCAACCGGGCGCATTTGGCAACCCACCTTTAGCTTTTCGGTGCTGGTTTTTGGCCCCGTTTTATTTCTGTTTCTTTGTCAAAAGTAAATCATGCCCAGCAATCCAATCAGTGCTTTCGAGTATGTGTCTATTTTGGTCTCTATCATTTTAGGCTTAGGCATCACACAAATACTGTCTGCCGTATCAACCCTGTTGCTGCATCAAAAAACCGTGAAGCGCTATTGGCCACATACGCTTTGGGTTTTGTTTATAAGCTTTCTTCATATACAGGATTGGTTTATCACGTATCAGCTTAAAGACAAAGCCGTGTGGCACCTGCCCGAATTGTTTTTTGTGTTGCTGTATCCGATTATGCTGTTTGTAGCTGCCAAAATGTTGCTGCCCGATGGGCTACAAGAAGCGCATGCCGACATGAAAGTACTCTACCTTCGCCAGTATCCCGCCATCTTTTTTGCTATTAGTCTCAGCATTGCCATCTCCATCCTGTTCAATACGTTTTTACTACGTCAAAGCTTGATTTCACAATGGCCGCTCGCTTTGTTTTTGGGCGCCATGTTGTGGATTTCTATCAAAAAACCTCCATCCGAGCTGCTGCACAAGACGGTTGCCTTAGTCGTTACATTAGCCGCGCTTTTTTCCGTCATTGTTGAGCGCAATGCTTGGGTCATTAAGTAGCGTTGGAGAAGGTAAAGGATGCCGAGGGGCGGCGTTTCTGAATCAAACTTAGCAAAGTTCATCGCCTATATTTCCTGCCCACCTGAGTATTGTCGGGCATTTCTACCAGCCAAAGCATGCGTGCATTTAATGGAGACCGTGCTGTAATTCGAGCCGCTACGGTATATTTAACGCGTTGTACGCTACTTCAATGAAACTCCTACTTACTATATTACTCTTTTTTGTAACCGTATTTGGCTCTGGACAAAGTAAAGCTGAGAAAGAACTTACCCAATTCTTTAAAAAAAAACGGACTGGACACTTTTCTATTGGTGAGAACCGGCTGCAAAACTTGTGAAATTTCTTATGAAGACAGCTTAAAGAAACCAGACACCCTGACAATTTTTTTGGTATACGAAAAGGACAGAAAAATCACACTAATGACCTTTAGCGACAAAGGAGCAACCAGTAAACTTGACAATTTAGAAACGGACATTTTTAGTTTCATAACGTCAAAAAAACAGATTTTAAAACAGCAACCAATTACTACAAAGAACAGAAACTTGCAAAGTTTCAAGCCCCTTGCCTAACGACATTTCCTTTTGAAAAGATTCAAATTCGAATCGGAAAGTTTCTATACAAACACACTTTGGTCGACAGACAATTAGATGACTGCGGCATGGAAATAGTCAAAGAAGAATGGTTCAAGACTGAAGTGCAAATTTTGACTCTACTTGACAACATAAAAATTAATTAACAAAAAGTAACGTACAACATGCGCATTGGCTATCTGGCCGGCGAAACGATCAACCATTTGGCGGAAGGAATACTACTTGGCTTCTGTTCGGGCAGAAGTAACGTAATTGAGCTACAGAATTTAACTGAAATATTATACCTTTATCGGGCATTGGTAGCCAGGCAGACACAGCCATGAATTCCGGCCGCATCGCCAATACTTTTACGTAATTTAACAACAGATGCTAACTAAAATATGTTGTATTTTGCCAACATTATGTACTTTTATTGCCTTTAATGATGGATAAAGTCAACACAACCTGGCATTCAATAAGCGACCCTGGCATTTTAAAAGTGTTAGGGAACTTCATCAGGCAAACAAGGTTACAACAAAACAAAACCCAACAGCAGGTAGCGGCAGATGCGGGCATCAACCGGTCAACCATCGTACAAATTGAAAATGGCGGCGGCGGAACAATGCTTTCCTTTATTCAAATTGTAAGGGCTTTAGGTCAGCTGCAATTGTTTCAAGCCTTCGACATAAATCCGCAAATCAGTCCATTGCAATTGGCTAAAATTGAACAAAAGAAACGACAAAGAGCAAGTAAGAACGAGGCCTTGTCAACTAAAAAACCAAAAAGTGATTGGTGATGATAACCACCGCTTACATCAACATATGGAACACGAGGGTTGGCGCGGTTGCTTGGGATGCCGACCGAGAATTGGCGTCGTTTGAATATGAGCCTGCTTTTCTAACCAAAGCATGGGACTTATCTCACCTAAAAATGCCAATTACTGCCGCCGCAAAACGCATATTTTCTTTTGCTGAATTGCGCAGAACCACCACTTTTAAAGGATTACCGGGTTTGCTAGCCGACGTGTTGCCCGACAAATACGGAAACAGCCTCATAAACGCCTGGCTTTCCAAAAACGGACGCACTGCCGATAGCATGAACCCTATCGAAATGCTATGTTTTGGGTGCGCTAGAATTTGAACCCGTTGTGCCCAAAGTAAGCGACGCAGTCAGCAAGATTGAAATCGACAGCTTGATTATAATGGTGGAGCAAATACTTTTAGGTAGGCAGGATTTTAATTCCAACCTTTCGGCAGATGAAACAAAAGCGTTGAGTGATGTTTTAAAGATTGGTTCGTCGGCAGGTGGTGCTAGGGCAAAAGCGGTAATTGCATTTAATACTGCCACCAGCGAAATTCGCTCCGGCCAGTCCGATGCACCACAAGGCTTTACGCATTGGCTGCTGAAATTTGATGGTGTTACAGATCGGCAATTGGGCGCATCTTCGGGATATGGCCGTGTTGAAATGGCTTATCACCTTATGGCAAAAGCAGCAGAAATAGACATGACCGAGTGCAGACTGCTAGAGGAAAACGGCAGAGCCCACTTTATGACCCGGCGGTTTGATCGAGAGTCGAACAAAGGCAAAGTACACGTGCAAAGTTTCTGTGCCATGGCTCACTACGACTTCAACGAAGTCAGCACCTTTAGCTACGAACAACTATTCGAAACCATGCGTCGGCTCGCGTTGCCATACACCGATGCCGTTCAGCTGTTCCGGCGTATGGTTTTTAATGTAATGGCCAAGAACTGCGATGATCATACCAAGAATTTTTGCTTCACCATGAATCAAAGCGGCACATGGAAATTGTCTCCAGCATTCGACATTAGTCATTCGTACCGCCCGGGGAGTACTTGGGTAAGCCAACACGCCCTTAGCGTAAATGGAAAGCGGCAAAATATTACCCGTCACGACCTGCTTGAAGTAGCAAAACAAATGAACATTAAAAAACCAAACCTGATGGTGAGCCATAAACAAGACACGGTAAAGAAATGGCCCCAATTTGCAGAGGAAGCCAAAACATCGGCCAGCCTGCGCCACAGCATGCAAAAAACATTGTTACCGTTGTAGTGGATACCAAAACCAACCTAGGCCAGTGAAAAGTTGATTAAAAACACAGGGCCCACCGCCCAGCAAACCACATTCAACCCCCATCCTAATACAAAAACACCCCCCGCGCATTTGCCGTGGTTTGCTCCGCCACCGCCGTTGCCGGCACGCCATAAATACCGGCCACACATTCCGCCACCAGCGACACATACCCTGTTTCGTTGCGCTTGCCACGATGCGGCACCGGCGTTAAGTATGGTGCGTCGGTTTCCAGCACCAAGTGTTGCAAATCAATGCCTACCAAAGCCTGTGCCAAGCCGCTGTTCTTGTACGTTACCACACCGCCAATGCCCAGCAAAAAACCCATGTCCACCACCTGTTGCGCCTCGGCTGCATTGCCACTAAAGCAGTGAAAAATGCCCTTCAATCCCCGCTTTGCAAACGGCCCCACCGCTGCCAGGGTTTGTTGCATGGCGTTTCGGCTGTGTATCACTATGGGCAGTCCATATTCCAGTGCCCATTCCATTTGCACCTCAAAGGCCATCAATTGCACTGCTGCGTTACTGCTGTCCCAGTAAAAATCCAGCCCAATTTCGCCCAGTGCCGCAAACGGCCTGCGCCGCAGCCAATCGGCCACCACATCCAGCTCCTGGGCACAGTTGGCGCCCACCGAGCAGGGGTGCAAACCCGCCATGGCCTTACACACACCAGGGTAGTCGGCTTCCATTTGCAGCAGGCGGTCCATCACCTCGGCGTCAATGGCAGGCAGGTAGCATTCGGCAATGCCCGCGGCCATGGCCCGCTGCATCACTGCTGCACGGTCGCCATCAAAAGCAGGCATATAAAGGTGGGTATGGGTATCTATTAGCATGGCGCAAAACTAACGGAGCAACCCCTATGTCAACCCCAATCTTCAAATTGTTACTAACACGCAAAAAAAAATATCATAACACATTAAACCCTGCTTTGCTTGGCCTTTATGGCCCTTACTGCATGCCAAAAGCAAGCAGACACTGAAACAACCGCAACCCCCGAAGAGGTAGAACTCTCCACGCTAAGCACCCAAGATGATGCCGAAGCCGACCTTGTTTACAACGAAGTGTACGAAATAGCCTTAGGTACCGAAGAAACTGGCATAGGCGAAATGGAGCCCGATGGCTTCGACATCATAACCGATGTAAACCTGCGCTGCTACAAGCGCACAGTTGATCCCCGCGCCCCGGGTGTTTTCCCCAAAACCGTTATCCACGATTTTGGCACCGGTTGCCTTGGCCGCGATGGTAAGTTTCGCAAGGGAAAAATTATAACCCGTTACAGCCAGCCGTTGGTAGTGCCCGGCGCCGAAGCCACCACCACCTTCGATGGTTTTTATGTAAACGATACCAAAGTGCAAGGGCGCCACACCATCAAAAACAACAGCACCGCCAGCAACCGCATTTTTACCCGTGCCGTTATTGAAGGCATGCTCAGCAGGCCCAATGGCAACTACATAAAGTGGAGCGGCACCCATACCAACACACAAGTAGAGGGCATGGGCACACCCCTCTTCCCCCGCGATGATGTGTTTAGCATAACCGGCGGTGCCCGCGGCCAAAACAAGCGCGGCGATACCACCACCACCTGGAGCCGCACCATCATCGAACCCCTCACCAAAGCCTTTACTTGCCGCTGGTTTAGCAAAGGCACCGTCAACATCACCCGCAATCAGATAGCCGCCATCCTCAATTTTGGCAATGGCACCTGCGATAACGATGCCACCATCACCATCAACCGCCGCACAGTACCCATTAAACTGCGCTAAAAACTACACTTCCCGGCACCCAACTACTGCACACTTTCAAAACGCCTGTCCCCACCATGGGGCAGGCGTTTCTAGTTACACAAAAAAAGCGCAGCAAAAACTGGGGGCTGTAGGGCCGCATACCCACCATGGGCCTTGGTTCGGGCTACTACGGGCTGCGGCCCCCGGCCATACGCCTTCGGCATGGCCTTAGGGCTTCCCCTGCGTATCCCGCAGCCCTTTGGCAGCAGCACATTATTGGGCAAGTAGCAGCAAGGCTACCCATTACCAACACTGGCATTTAGGCACAGCCAGCCCCAACAAAAAAATATCGTAAAACCCATCCAAACCGCAGCCCCATCAGTCACGGCACATTCATGCAAAATTCAATTGGGTGTTCGGACCAATTTCCACAGATTGAAGCCAAAAGGGTTTACGGCATTTTCAACTCTCCGTTCCAGTCAACAGGCTTGTCAAACGGCTTCAAAATATGATCAATCAATACGGCAGCCTCAGCACGTGTGGCCCAGGTGCCAGCTGGCTTTTGCTGCGGCAAGGCAGCGGTGTTGGCACCTGCCAAGCTCAGCAAAAACTGCCGCAGCGCATCGGTGCTAATATTGGTACTCCAGTCAATACCCTGCGAGGTATAACCCGCATTCCCTAAATCAACCGCCAGTTGCTGCATGTTCAGCAAACTATCGGGGTAAAACCAGGTTTGATTGGCCCACGCGTTGGGTTTGCCCACGCCGCGCAGCACACCACTAGCACCCACACGCTGTATGGCTGCCCAGTTGGTTTGGCTAGGTTTCACATCAATAAACGGCATTATGTAGGCACCAGCTGCCAACAAATCGGCCTGAACCTGCCTAATCGATAGCGCCTTTGGCAGCTTTTGCTGCAAGGCGGCCTGGGCGGCCATCAGGCCTGCTGCCTGTCCGGTTAGCATCACCACAGGTTGCAAACGGGTAGTGCCATTGGCGGCATTGGTTACCGATATCACTTTATCGGCCAGCAATAAATTATTTACATTGTTCGACACCAAGCTACCCGCGGGTATGTTGTACGACGGCACAGGTGGAAATTCCATAGCGGGAAAAGTGGGCCCATACTCGCGGTGATGGTGATCAATGGGATAGTCGCCTACGCTAACGCCGGTTTTGTACAGGGGCGGCCGCTCCGTAGCATAAGGGTGCAGAATGTGCGGAATGCTCAACCGGGCTAACCCGTGGCCCCGCCTCCCCTCGCGGTGGTAGGCAATAAACGGTAATCCATCGCGGGTACCAAACTCATCCATAGCCAGCCCCAAATGTTTAAAGCCAAGTGTGGTTTGAATAAAATACACAAACCGGAGCGTTTTTTGCTTGGCACTATCCAGCGCCTTTTGTCGCTCGCTGGCGTTACGGGCCACCAAGTTGCTATAAAAATCATTGCCCCTGCTGGGCCAATTAATCATATACTTCCCATTGGGCATTTTTCCATAATCCAGCATTTTTTGGGCGTTTACATTGCTGTACAACTTGCTTGGGTTGCTACAATAGGTATTGCAAGCACAATCAAACTCGGCAGGGTCAAAGCCTTTGGGCTTGGGTATGGTTTTATTGGCCCCGGGGCCAAAATCCTTCAGAATGGCGGCGTAAGTAAGGTCTTGTACAATGTTAGCCGGTTGGGTTATTCCCACCACCTCACCCACGGCAGCGTCGGCTTCTAAGCCCAGCCAAAAGTTGCCCCCGGCAGCAGCCAGCAAATCGCCCAAATCGGTGGCATCTACATAAACCCGTGCCCGCACCTGCCGGCTCCGCTGCCGCTCATCTACCACCAATATATTGTTTATCGATTTTACCCCGCCTGCGCCCGTGGTAACCCTTACATTTTGCAAACGGGTATTGTACCAAATGGTAAGGTTGGGTTCGGCTGCTGCAAAACTTTTCAAAATGCTATCGCCCACACGTGGCTCTATATTAAAATTGCTTACCCAGCCCGTAGCCAAATTTCTGGTGCCATAGTGCTTATAAGCGGCCTCACGCAGTTGGTTCCAAATGCCGCTGGCCAGCCCATGGTTACCATCGGCACAGCCTACACCGGCAGCTGTTAGCATGCCGCCCAGCCAGAGCGTTGACTCCACCAGAAGTGTTTTGGCACCGCTCCGTGCACTTTGTATGGCAGCTGCTGCACCACCTGCGCCACCACCTACTATCACCACTTGGGTACTATAGGGCGGCGTTTTTTGGCCATAAACACACAGCGTCAACACCAACCAACAGCTTATCATTTGCATCGTCTTCATGCCATAAAGAAATTAAAAAAATGAATTAAGTGAGCTTAAAAAGAAAAAAAATTAATTAAGTAGGCCAAAATAAACTTATTTAGCTGCCCATGGGCTGCAATCGGTTTGCATGGCCAATGTAAAATAAGCCGAAAACGTTGCTGCAACACGGTAAGCACTTGCTATCTTTCAACTTTTATTTACACAAAACTCTATTTGTGAACATCCAACCCGCAAAACTACGCCACCCCGCCACCTGGGTACCCACCACGTGGTTTGCCATGGGCCTGCCCAACCTTGTACTTAGCGGCACCGTGGTATCCCTCATGTACAAAACCATGGGCTACAGCGACACTCAAATTGCCTTTTGGACCGGTATTATCATTTTGCCTTGGAGCTTTAAACCGCTGTGGGGGCCGTTTATGGAGCTTTACAAAACCAAGAAGTTTTACGTTTACACGGCGCAAGTAATTTGCGGCTTATTGTTTTTGTTAGCTGCATTATCGCTGTTCTCTGCGCAGTTCTTTCCGCTATCTGTTGCTTTATTTTTCCTGATGGCTTTTTTTGGTGCCACTCAAGATATTGCAGCAGATGGGCTTTACCTCAATAAATTACTGCCCACAGATCAAGCCAAATATATTGGCTGGCAGGGTACGTTTTACAATTTTGCCAAATTGTTCTCTAACGGAGGCATGGTGTTTTTGGTAGGCTTGCTTATTCCGTTGTGGGGCAACAACAAAGCATGGGCAGTTATTATGCTGGTTTATGCCGGCACCATGCTGCTTTTGGGCCTTCATAACAAGCGGGTGCTTCCGGCCGATGCGCCACTCGAGCACCGCAATAGCCTGGCCAATACCTGGGAAACACTTCAAGACGTGATGACCAGTTTTTTTCGAAAAAAGCACATCCTCGCCGGTATTTTATTCATTATGCTGTATCGATTTGCCGAAGGCCAGGCGCTCAAAATAATGCCACTCTTTTTGCAAGCGGACAAATCGGTTGGCGGCCTCGCACTCAACAAGTCAACCTTGGGGCTAATGACTGGCATTTACGGTACCATTGCCTTTGTATTGGGTTCGTTGGCGGCGGGCTACTTTGTAGCCAATAAGGGGCTTAACCGCAAAACCTTGCTGTTGCTTTGCGCTTGCTTTAACCTACCCTTTGCCACCTATGCATTTTTGGCCATTACGCAAACCAGCAATCTGTTTTACATTGGCGGTGCCATTGCGCTTGAGCACTTTGGGTACGGGTTTGGTTTTATAGGTGTTATTGTATTTATTATGCAGCAAATAGCCCCCGGTAAGTACCAAATGGCCCACTACGCTTTTGGCAGCTCGCTCACGTATTTGGGCTACACCCTGGCATCTATGCTAAGCGGCTACCTTAGCGATATGATGGGTTACAAAGGCTTTTTTGTATGGGTGCTTGTAGCCACTATACCTGCGTTTATAGCCAGCGCGCTGGTACCGATAAAACCAGTGCCGTCACCCACAGAAGGCACAACCGTTTAGGTAGTCACCGCCGCCATGACCACCATATCTTTTTTGTATAGCATTGCCCACCATTCCCCTGTTTTCTAGCATGACCGCTCCCCTACACAATGCCATTTTACCCATTACGGGCACTTTTATCGACGAAATAAGCCACGACATACCCCACCAAAATTGGGGGCCAATGGAGTGGGCACAAGATTTTAAGCACATGGCGGCCATGGGCATTGATACCGTTATCCTCATTAGGAGTGGATATCGCCGTTTTTTAACTTACCCCTCGGCATACCTTACCCAACAACACGGTTGCTACGCCCCGCCATTAGATTTGGTTGACTTGTTTCTTACACTGGCCGAAGCCCACAACATGCGGTTTTATTTTGGCCTGTACGACAGCGGCCACTACTGGGATACCGGCAACCTACAACACGAAATGGATTGCAACCGCTTTGTTATAGACGAAGCATGGCAGCAGTACGGGCACCGCAAAGCCTTTGGAGGCTGGTACATCAGCACCGAAATTAGTCGCAAAACCAAGGGTGCCATCGAAGCATTTGATGCGCTGGGCAAGCAGTGCAAGGCCGTAAGTGCCAATTTACCCACGCTTATAAGCCCATGGATAGACGGCAAGAAAGCAGTGCTGGCTAGCGCGGGCTTACTTACCAAGGCCGATGCCATATCCCTAAACGATCATGAACGAGAATGGAACGAAATATTTGACGGCATAAAAAACGCCGTGGATGCCGTTGCATTTCAAGATGGCCATGTGGACTATCACGAACTGGAAGCATTTTTTGCCGTAAACAAAACACTGGCTACGAAATACGGCCTGCAATGCTGGACCAATGCCGAAAGCTTTGACCGCGACATGCCCATAAAGTTTTTGCCCATAAAGTGGGAAAAGCTAAAACTAAAACTTGAAGCCGCCCAGCGCGCCGGCTACCATAAAGGCATCACCTTTGAATTTAGCCATTTTATGAGCCCGCAATCCGTGTATGGCGCAGCCGCACACCTGTACAACCGCTACAACCAAGCAAAAAACTTGTAACCCCACAAAACACTAAGATGCTAAAACTTCAATGTTTGATGGTGGCACTAACCGTGTGCGCCACTGTAGCCACTGCCCAACCCAAGCCCACAGTGGTGCGGGCAGCCTGGGTTACCAATGTAGGCAGTCCTAGCCTTACCTCTCGGACCGAAATTAAAAAAACCGTGCTGCTGGCCAAGCAAAGTGGTCTTACGCATTTGTGTGTGGTTACCTGGAACCGTGGTTATACCCTCTACCGCAGTGCCACCATGAAAAAACTGTTTGGGGTTGAAGTGGACCCAGCCTATGGCGGCCGCGATCCCCTGCAAGAAATGATTGAAGAAGCACACGCTCAAAACATCAAAGTGATTGCGTGGTTCGAGTTCGGATTTAGCAATGCTTACCAAGGATGTAAGCGGGAATGTGCTAAGGGACAACGGATTTACCTGGATGAACGCTTTTTTGCCCGAGGTACAGACCTTTTTAAGCAGTTTGGTGACCGAGGTGGTATCTAAATACGACGTGGATGGCATACAGGGTGACGATCGATTGCCTGCCCTACCCGCACGCGGCGGATATGATGCCTACACCACCAACGCTTACAGGCAAGCGCACAACGGCAACTACCCGCCCAGCAACCATACCGATACCGCTTGGATAAACTGGCGGTGCCAGCGCTTAAACGCCTATGGCAAACAACTTTACGCACAGGTAAAACGCATTAAACCACATGTGCTGGTGGCCCATGCACCCAGCCTATGGCCGTGGAGCAAAGAAAAGTATTTGCAAGACTGGCCCACCTGGCTCAAAGAAGGTTATGCCGACGTTATACTACCACAACTGTACCGATACAAATTTGCCGATTACAAACGTATTGTAGACGAAACTTTAGCGCAGGTGGGTGCCCAAAATCGCCATAAAATTTTCCCAGGCATTATCACTGCTTTGGCCGACGGTTTTCTGATAAGCGACGAACTGCTGAAACAATGCATTGAATACAACCGCAGTGTGGGCATTACCGGCGAGTCGTTTTTCTATTTTGAAAGCCTGAGGCGCAGCCCAAAGTTTTACGCGGAGGTTTATAAAAAAATAAACGCTCAGTACCCGTAACAAGCATCCCCATTAGCTTTTCCAAAACCACTTTTTGTGTGTAAACCAAGCCGTAAGCAGCGCAACGGCACCGGTAAACAAAAAGCCTTTTAAAAATCCCGCAAGGGCATTGCCATTCATGGCCTGCCAATATGGTAGCAAGCCCACAAAGCCCAACAATGGCGTTACCACCAGCCCGCCTGCCACATACGCCACCAAGGGGTTTTGGCCAACGCCAGCCAGAAACCTGGCGCCTGGTGCAGTTTTTTTCCAGCCCTGCAATTCGCTTAACACCACCAACCACAAAAATGCCAAGCCCGAGCACACAAAATAGTAGCTGTAAGTGCTAAAGTCCTTTTTTATGCCCCCCTCGTAGGCCTCAAAGGCCAAACCCAACCACAGCAAATACACCCCCCACTGCACCAACTGTTGATAAGCGTAGTGCTTACACCGCCACAGCAAAGCAATCCCCGCCAACAGGCTTACCATGGCATTCAGCGTTAAGGAACGGTTGAGCAAAAAAACCAAATTTGAAACCGTCAGCAGCAAGGCAATGGCTGACACTTGAAGCCCAATCATGGGCTTTGGGGCAGCATTGGCATGCGGTTTGGCGTTTGCCAGCAGCCACTCGCCAGCAATGGTGCCGGGCACTATAATAAACAGATACTTTAGAAAATAAAACTGATACACCTGATTGCTGGGCGTGAGCGTAAACAGCCAGCTTTGCCAGCTGTCGGGTTGTTTTGCGCTTAAAAATATGGCCATCACCATGGGCAGCAGCCCCAGCCTTAGCCAAGGCTGGCGGCGGGTGGCCCACCAAATAAAGCTGCCAAAAAGCGCCATATTGGCCAGCACCAAAATAATGATATCTACGCGGGCTAAGTTAAACGCTTTGCCATCTTGAAAACTGAGGAGGCTTACCTGCACCACCGATATGGCCAATGCAGCATACTGTACCGCCTGCCCTAGCCATGGCCTTTTTTTATGGGCTATGGCATTAAAAATACCCCACAGCACCAAAAATGAAAAGAGGGCATTGGCCCACTTCTGCCATAGGGCATATTGATGGCTAAGGAGGTGAATTTGAACGTGTTCAAAATAAAATGCGAACCAAGATAATAGCAAAAAACGTTTTACTATTGAGATTACCAACGGTACTGTGCTAACCACACCCAGCTTTTTAGACAAGCTAAGCGGCAGTGCCGCACCCATGCTGAACAAAAAAAACGGAAACACCAAGTCAACCCAGGTAATGCCTGGCAAGCTGGGTATAAAAACATGATTTGGCGGTGGCACCTGAGCGTGAAACATCCACGCTGGCAAAGCAGGACCGTAAGCAATGCTGCCACTAAGTACCATGCCTAAAATGGCTATGCCGCGTAGGGCATCAAGCGAGAGATTGCGGTATGTCAATGTTGAAGTGTTTATTTTGGTAATTAAAACCTGCAGCCTGCGTGGCCTGCCAAGCAAATAAAGTGCAGAAAACTTCACAAATCAAACCAGTCGGTTTTAAAAGTGATCCTATTGATGCTACTGACCCCAAAAAGCCTTGTTTAGCAGCAGCCAACAATAATCACAATCTGGTTTGAAAGGCACAGCCCCAATTTACCCCCTGCGTAGCGAAACTAAAAGGCTAAGAAAGCAACCGCAGGTCATCAACCTAAGCCATCGGGCAGCCACCGGTAACCATCGGCGGAGGGTTAAATAGGTCAATAGCCATTGCCTGGCAGTCAAATTAGTTTAATAACCTATGACCCGGCACCTCCGGTCAAAAAAAACATGCTACCTCTAAAGAGCCGCCATCACCATTTGTGTTGCATAAGCCCCGACGACCATCAAGTTCTTTTGGCTTAATGTACCCGGCTAAGCTGCTGTTTGAAGTATGCCATGGCAAATAAAAACGGACTTTGCTCAGTTTAAGAAAGTCATAAACTTAACCCCGTATCAATGGGCCAATAAAAAATCTCACAAACCGCAGTTTGGCTAAATGAATCAAATGGGTTTAAAAGGCAATTTGCCTTTCGCCTTAAACTACTGGTTTCCATAATTTTAAGAAGCTTAGCAACAATACATCAGAATTCGGCGAAAAATGGAAAGTGTATAGCCAATAGCCCGGCTCAAGGGTAAGCGCAAAATTGGGCGGCAGCCACTACAACGTTTTATTTCCTAAGGCAAAGAAATAGCAGCTTCTTTCCGTTGAACAAGCCAACTGGTAGCCAGTATTGCATTCAAACTACAATGTAGAAAAACTTGGAATTTTTTCTTGCATTTGCGGTATTTAATGCGCTAATTGCTGCTTATTGCGCCATATTTGCCGAAGCAAAAGCCGTTTTTAGCAACTTTGTCTTTCATTAAGCCCAAAGATTCAATTTCAAGCCCATGTTTACAGCCCACGAAAAAATTCCGGTACAAATTTTTACAACGCCAAAAGATGGTTCTGTATTTGTGGCACAGCAAATAGCCAACACCATGAAAGCGTGCGCTGCAGAAGGGCGCCATTGTGTGCTTGGCCTTGCCACCGGCAGCACCCCCATAAGCTTGTACAAGGAGCTGGTGCGCATGCATGTGGAAGACGGGCTGAGCTTCAAAAATGTGGTGTCATTTAATCTAGATGAGTACTACCCACTGGAGCGCGAAGCGGTGCAGAGCTACTGGACCTTTATGCACCGCAGCCTATTCGACCATATAGACATAGATCCAGCCAACATTCACCTACCTAACGGCGAGTGGAAGCAAGAAGATATCAAAAGCCTTTGTGCCGATTACGAAGCCAAAATTGAAGCGGCCGGCGGCATAGACTTGCAGATTTTGGGCATCGGCAACAACGGCCATATTGGGTTTAATGAACCGGGGTCGTCTATCTACAGCAAAACCAGACTGGTAACGCTGGATAACAGTACCCGCATTGCCAATGCCCGCGACTTTCAAAATTTAAGCCGTGTACCCCGGTTGGCAGTAACAGCAGGCATCAGCACCATTATGAAGGCCAGGAAAATATTGCTGATGGCCTGGGGTATGAAAGCACCCATCATAGCAAAAAGTGTGGAAGGCAATGTAACCGAACAAATACCCGCCAGCCTGCTACAGCAACATCCCGATTGCCTTTTTGTGGTGGACGAGCAAGCCGCTACAGAACTAACACGCATTAAAAGTCCTTGGCTTACAGGCGAGGTAGAATGGACTAAAAACATGATAAAAAAAGCCGTGATTAACATGGCTTTAAAAATGAATAAGCCGGTACTAAGCCTTACCAACCACGACTATAACGAAAACGGCTTGGGCGATTTGCTGGTGGAAAAAGGCGACGCGTACGAAGTAAACTTACAGGTGTTTTACCTGCTGCGCGACAGCATTACCGGCTGGC
>RDXD01000175.1 GCA_004292575.1 Bacteroidota bacterium | reverse complement strand
TTTGGTATGGCCTTTAGCGTATCGGTAGAGGCACTAAACATGCTGATGCGCAAACGCATGACCAAGCAGCGGGTGGTGCGCCTTAATGAGCCACAGCTGGATACCGACCCCAATGCGGGCTACAGCGATACAGCACGTTAACCCACTTTTTATTACACCAGGCTTAAAACGCTTGCGCCCACCACACCTGCGGTTTCGGTGCGTAGGCGGGTATTGCCCAAGCTTATGGCTTGGCAACCTGCCGCCAGTGCCATTTCAATTTCGGCAGGGGTAAAATCGCCCTCGGGGCCTACCAGCAGCAGCACGCCGCCGGGGCTTGGCTGCGCGGCATGGCTAGCCAAACTGCTTTTGGTGCCTGTGGCCAAGCAGTGGGCCAGCAGCTTTTGTGGAAACGGCTGGGCCAGCACTTGTGCCAGGCCCATGGGCTGGTGTAGGGTGGGCAACCAGGCTTGCTGGCTCTGCAGCATGGCACTTATGGCCACGCCTTGCAA
The DNA here is from genome assembly GCA_004292575.1 of Bacteroidota bacterium. Lineage (GTDB taxonomy): Bacteria > Bacteroidota > Bacteroidia > Chitinophagales > Chitinophagaceae > Phnomibacter. Next base: position 5,556 of record RDXD01000175.1, on the reverse strand, counting down.
CCTATCGAGCCTAAAATGGGCGCCTACGGTGCGCTGGCACTGCAAGGGAAAAATATGGGCCACCCCTAGCTCGGTGGCTTTTTCGACAAACCACTCGAAGCGGCTGGCATTTTTAACCGGCGATATGGCTATGGCAATGGGACGGCTGGCGCTGTGCGGCACCTGCTGGGTGTGGCCAATGCTGAGTGTGCATTCTTTTTTGGTGGCCACTTGTATGGTGGCTTGGGCCAATAGGCCCTGGCCGTTGGTAAGCAGCAGGGCTTGGCCTACTTGCATACGCAGCACCTGCAGGGCATGGCGGGCTGCCTCGGGGTTTAGCTGGTGGCTGCTATGGCCGGCAGCCAACTGCGGGGCATAAAAGCTGGGTAACTGGGCGTTGGTCATGATGATGGCAGCAAAAATAATGTGATGACGCCAATGGGCGAGGCGGCACAGCGGTGCTGCTAAGGCCCAAGTGCGCCCGAAGACCGAAGGGGAGTGCTGCGGCCCGCCCCGCTGTATTTTTAATGGCGGGGCATGGGCCGTGGCACCGCAGCCGAAGGGCGAGGTACTAAGGCCAAATAGCATTACCAAGGCTGATGCGCCCCAGCCTTTATCTAAAAAAAAAATCGCGGTTATGGCGTGCCGATGGTGAATTAGTATGGGTCGTCGGTGTCGAAGCCGTCGTCGAACTCTGGGCTGTTGTTCATTTTGCTGGGCAGCACATTGAAGCGGGCTGGTGGCAGGCCATCGTCGTTTTGGAAGCCGCTTTGCGGGCCGCCGCCCAAGGGTTTGTAGGTGCTGGGGAGGCCGCTGCCGTAGTTGTTGTCGTCGGTGTTCCAGTCCACAAACTTTTGGACGTGGAGGTGTGCTTTTAGCTTGATGGTTTCGAGGGAGCCATTGCGGTGTTTGGCTATTTTGATGTGTGTTTCGCCTTTTACGCTTTCGCCGTTTTCGTCTTGGGCAATGCCGTGGTACTCGGGCCGGTAAATAAACATTACCAAATCGGCGTCTTGTTCTATGGCGCCCGACTCGCGCAAATCGCTTAGCTGTGGTATTTTGTTGCCTTCTTTGCGGCTTTCTACGGCGCGGCTTAACTGGCTTAGTGCCAGCACGGGTACCTTTAGCTCTTTGGCAAGGCCTTTTAGGGCCCGGCTTATGCCACTAATTTCCTGCTCGCGGTTCATGCTTTTGTTTTCGCCACCGCCACTCATTAGCTGCAGGTAGTCTATTATAATAAGGCCTACGTTGTGGCGGCTTACCATGCGGCGGCACTTGGCCCGCAGCTCAAAAATGTTGAGGGCGGCGGTATCGTCTAAATAGATGGGCGCTTCGGAAAGCGACTTTACACCCTTGGTATAAAGTTGGTGCATTTCGTGCTCTTCTAGCCGGCCCCTGGTAAGGCGGTCCATGGGCACATCGCTTTGGGCGCTTAGTATGCGCTGCACCAGCTGTGCATTGCTCATTTCGAGGCTAAAAACGCCTACGCCCACCGGCTTGGTGGGGTGCAGGGCTGCATTGCGGGCCAAATTGAGGGCAAACGCGGTTTTACCCACACTGGGGCGGGCGGCTATGATAATAAGATCGGTGGGCTGAAAACCGTTGGTAATGGCATCGAGCTCTTTAAAGCCACTGGGCACGCCGCTGAAATCTTCTTTGGAGTTGCGAAGCTCTTCGATGCGGTTCATGGCTTCTACAATTACATCGCCCACCTCGGCGTAGTTGCCCTTTACATAGCTGTTGGTGAGTTCAAAGAGCTTGCTTTCGGTTTCATCGAGCAAATCGAAGGCGTCGGCACTGTCTTGGTAGGCATCGGTGAGGGTTTCGCCGCTGAGGCGTATAAGCTCGCGCTGTATAAACTTTTGGATGAGGATTTTGCAGTGGGCTGCTATGTGGGCGCTGCTGGTAACGGCGTTGGTAAGCTTGGTAATGTAATATGGCCCGCCAATGTTGTCGAGGTCGTCGCGCTTGCGCAGCTCCTCTACCACGGTAAGCATATCAATGGGCATTTTCTTGCTGTCAAGGCCCATCATGGCGGCAAAAATGCGCTGGTGGGCATCGGTATAAAAGCACTCTGGCTTCAGGATTTCGCTGGCGGTGTTGTAGGCGTTTTTTTCGAGTAGGATGGCGCCCAAGATGGCTTCTTCTAAATCGCGGGCCTGGGGCGGCAATTTGCCATAGGCCAGGGAACTTAAATCGGGGGATCCCTTTGCACGTTTTTTGCGGTCTTTGGTAAGGTTTGATAACTCCATGTGTGGCTGCTTGTTGAAAAAAAAATTAAAGTAAACCTGGTTAACAGTAGTAAAAAAATAGTGCCTGGAGTGTATCTCTTTTGTGGCAAAGCGTTTCCCCTGTCGGACTGAATTGGACATTCAGGTTTTACCGTTAGAAACCGCGCTTTTAAGCCGTTTTATAGTGATGGAAGGCTAAGTACCCATAGCAACAGAAACCGAAGGTATGGGGAAACAAGCCCGAACACGGGGGTTTTTTTGGCTTAATTTATTCCACGGGAAATTAACAGCCAAGGGCGCTAAAGGCAGAAATGCCCCATAGATATGCACAAATAGCCCCTGGCTTATGCACATAATCAAGTAGTTATAAGTAAATTTTCCACATGGTGATGTGGGCAAAATTTTGGGTGGTTTCTTGATTTTTTTAAGCCAAATTTTTTTATCTGCGCCCGTTTTTTTGGTGCCCTTGCTGCCGCGGTATTTTTGCCTTTTGGGCCACCACTATGGCGGGTTGGGGTGCGGCAAATACCCTTGCCGATTTGTATGCACCCGGGGGGTGAAGCGTGGCCGGCCAAGCCGCAAAATGTGCTACATGCCGCTAATGCTGTGCTGCTGCATACGGCCACTCATTTTTTTGCTACGGGTAAAAATGCCGTGCAGCTTATCTTTACCGCTTATTAGTAATGCTGGATTTTTTATAGATATGATCATTTCTTACAACTGGCTAAGCGAATACCTGCCCGAAACCGTAGAGGCTGAAAAACTGGGCAAGATATTGACGGCTTTGGGCTTGGAGGTGGAGCACCTAGAGCACTATGAGGGGGTAAAGGGCAGCCTAGCTGGGCTGGTAATAGGGCAGGTGGTGAGCTGCGAGAAGCACCCCGATGCCGATAAGCTGCACATAACCCAGGTGAAAACTGACGCTGCCGAGCTGCTGCAAATAGTATGCGGCGCACCCAATGTGGCCGTGGGCCAAAAAGTGGTGGTGGCCCCGGTGGGTTGCACCATACACCCGCACAGCGGCGAGCCGCTAACCATGAAGAAAGCCAAAATTAGAGGCGTGGAAAGCCAGGGTATGATATGTGCGGAAGATGAAATTGGCCTGGGCGCCAGCCACGATGGCATACTGGTGTTGCCTGCCGACGCCCCCGTGGGGACAACGGCTACAGAATACTTTAAGCCCTATACCGACTGGATTTATGAAATTGGCCTGACCCCCAACCGCATGGATGCGATGAGCCACCTGGGCGTGGCCCGCGATGTGTGTGCCTGGCTAAACCACCACCAGCAAAAAAGCGGTGGTGTAAAAAGCCCACTGCGAAACACGGCATGGAAAACCGACGCCAAAACAACCAGCCCTGTGGCGGTGCGCATAGAGAACCCGCTAGCCTGCCAGCGCTATACGGGTGTGGCCATAACAGGCATAGTGGTGGCCGAAAGCCCACAATGGCTAAAAGACAAACTTACAGCGGTGGGCGTGCGGCCCATAAATAATGTGGTAGATGTAACCAACTTTATACTGCACGAAACCGGGCAGCCCCTGCACGCCTTTGATATGGAGAAAATTGGCGGCGGTGCCATAGTGGTAAAAAACCTGGCCAACGAAACCCCTTTTGTAACGCTGGACGGCAAGGTGCGAACACTGCACGCCGACGATTTGATGATTTGCGATGGCAACGACGCACCCATGTGCCTGGCCGGTGTGTTTGGCGGGCAACACAGTGGCGTAAGCGCAGCCACCACACAAATATTTTTGGAAAGCGCTTGGTTTGACCCCATTACCATAAGAAAAACCAGCTTTAGGCATGGCCTGCGTACCGAGGCTGCGGCCCGCTACGAAAAGGGCATTGATATTAGCAACTGTGCCGCTGTGCTAAAGCGGGCTGCCCTGATGGTAAAAACGCTGTGCGGCGGAGAAATTGTAGGCGAACTGGCCGATGTGTACCCCAATCCACGGCCCAAAACTGAAATATCGCTGAAATTTCATTATCTAAAAAAGCTGAGTGGCAAAAACTACCACCCCGATACGGTAAAAGGCATATTAGAAAGCCTTGGCTTTGAATTTTTGAAAGAGGGCAGCAACGATTTTTGGTTTGCCGTGCCGTACAGCAAGCCCGACATTGCACTGCCGGCCGATATTGTGGAGGAAATAATGCGGGTGGATGGCTACGATAACGTGGAGATACCGCAGGCCATTATGATGAGCCCCAGTGCCGACGCGCTGCAGCTTACGGAAAGCTGGCGCCAAAAGATAAGCGGCCATTTGTGTGGTGCAGGTTTTTTGGAAATGCTGAACAACAGCATTACCAACAGTGCCTACTACAGCCCCGAAGCGCTACAAGCAGCCGTAAAAATGCTAAATAACCTGAGCAGTGAGCTGGATGTGCTGCGGCCCAGTATGCTTGAAACGGGCCTGCAGACCATTGCCCACAACCTGAACCGACGCAACCTGGACTTGCTGCTGTTTGAATTTGGCAGGACCTACAGCCAGCCCACCCCCGGGAAGTATGAAGAGCGCACCCACTGCTGCCTGTTTGCCAGCGGCCACTGGACCCTACAAAGCTGGAACCAAAAGGCGAAAGCTGCTGACTTGTTTTTGATGAAAGGGCAGGTGGAGCAACTGCTGGCTACCATGGGCATTGATGGCTACAAATGGCAGGCCTGGCAAACGGAAGGCCAAAATGGCCTTGAGCTGCTTAAAAATAACACCAGCTTGGGCACACTGGGTATGCCCACCGCCCAAAAGCTACAGCAGTTTGGCATAAAGCAACCGGTAATAGTGGCTAACTTATACTGGGATAGCCTAATGGCGCTGCTTGAGCGCCGCACCATTGTATTTAAAGGCATCAGCAAGTTTCCGGGCGTGGAGCGCGACCTGGCCATGGTGGTAGAAAAAAGCCTGACTTACGACCGCGTGCAGCAGGCCGCTGCCGCAGCCAAAGCCCAAAACCTGCAAAGCATGGAATTGTTTGATGTGTTTGAAAGTGAAAAATTGGGGGCGCAGAAAAAATCGCTGGCGGTACACTTTACATTTTTAAACGAGGCCAAAACACTAACCGACAAAGAAATAGACCAGGCCATGCAGCGGCTGGTAACCAGCTTTGAACAACAACTGGGGGCTGAAATAAGAAAGTAAGCGCCCGGCTAAACACATTACCCACAGAAAACTGCCGTAAGGCCGCCCCAAAATAGGATATGGATAACTTTTTGCCTACAATAACGCGGATAAATACCAAGCTACAAGTGCTGCTGAAGCACCAGGATGCCCAGGCTAAGGAGCTGGCAAAGCTGAAAATGAGCTTGGAGCAAAAAGACATAGAGCTGGCTGCATTGCGAGATGCCGTGG
>RDXD01000174.1 GCA_004292575.1 Bacteroidota bacterium | reverse complement strand
ATGTAGAAGTCGGGGTATTAAGTAAGCTATTACCAAAATCAAATCTTGTCAATCCGCCTGGAGAATAATTAGTTACAAAAGCATAAAAATTTCCATTATCTTCAACAAAATCAAGAAAAACTGGAAGAGAGAGATTACCTCCAATGTTACCAAGATTATCTGCTTGGGGCATCACAGCGGGACTGGCAACACAAAAGTTCCAAAAATAATTAGTAGCACCGTTTGTTTGATTTGTGATATTGAAAGGTCTGTTAACGCAAACACTTCGGGGTACTTCAAAGCCAATTTGCCCATAACCTATAACAATAGATAGAAAAGGTAAAACCAATGATGTGAAAATCTTGACTAACTTCATGAACGAAAAGGTTTGAGGCTAAAAAGTGCTCATCTTTGCCCCACATGTCCACGCCCACCATCCAACGCCAATCCATCTTCTCGGCCATCATCATTGTGCTGGGCTTTGGTTTTGGTGCGCTCAACATTTTGTTTCTCCAAAAACTGGTGCTTTCTGCCGAACAGTGGGGCCTTACCCGGGTTATAGCCGAGAGTGCGCTTCTCCTCAGCAGCTTTGCCACCTTGGGCATGCCCATGATTGCAGGCAAATTTCTGCCTTTTTACAACCGCTACTTGCCCGCTGGCCAAAACGACCTGCCCTTTCATGCCCTCCGCATTTCACTGCTGGGGCTGCTCCTAGTGGTGGCTTTTTTGGTGGTGGCCCGCCAACCCACCATTTCATTTTTTGGGCGCAACAATCCCATTTTTCCGCCCTATTACTATGCGCTGGTCTTGTTCACCGTCTTTCAAAGCATGTTTCTCTTTACCGAGGTGTATGCCGCTTACGCTGGCAAAGCCGTCATCAGCAATGCCATCAAAGAGCTCATGTTTCGTGTGCTTACCACCGTTTGCCTATTGCTTTTATGGACCAAGCTCGTCAGTTTCAGCACATTTGTGGCCCTCTTTGCATCCACTTATTTGCCCTGCGCACTCCTTATGGTGGTCGTTTTGCTGCGCGCCGGGCAGCTTCGCTTTTACACACGCACCAGCACCGTTACGCGCCGCCTCAAGCAAAAAATGGTATCTTATGGCAGCTTTGTCATGTTCTCACAAATCAGCAACATTGCTTTTTTGGTTTGCGATACGCTCTTTTTAGCCCGCATGTACAATTTTAGCCAAGCCGGCATTTATGCGGTGGCCCAGTATTTTAGCCAAGTGGTCGAAATACCCATTCGCAGCACCCAAGCCCCCTCCATACCAAGGCTGGCCGAGTACTGGCGCGCCAAAAACATGGAGGGAATTCAGAGCATTTACCGAAAAAGCTGTGTCAATCTCCTCATTGCCGCCATGGCCATTGGCGGTGTCATCATCGTCAACCTCCACAATCTTGGCCGCTTCTATGGCAACACTTACAATACCATGTTGTTGCCCCTGGCCGTGCTGGTGCTAGCGCGGTGGATCAATGCTGGCACCGGGCTCAACACCATCATTCTGCAGCTTAGCCCCCGCTGGCGCTTCGATTTTTACAGCACCCTCATCTACTCCATCATTGGCATCCCACTCAATGCATTGCTTATACACAACATGGGCATGTTGGGTGCCGCCCTGGCCAATGTTATAGCCATGCTGCTCTACAATGGGGTGCGGTTTTGGTTTCTGTACCACAGGTTTGGCCTGCAGCCGTTTAGCTGGCGCAATGGCGGCGTGCTGCTTGGTGGTGGGCTGGTTATAGCCGTCATATATGCTGTGCCGGCGCTGCCCAACCTCTGGGCCGATGGCATTTGCCGCACCACCCTTTTTGCCCTCGCCTACGCCACCCTCATGGTCAAAGCCGGCCTCAGTCCCGAGGTTACACAGCTCTGGCACAAGTGGAGCCACAAAGCCCTCCATGCATTGGGCATGGGCAATCGTACGGCCGTTTAAGCCTATATTTTTAAAAAAAATGGGGGGCTATTTGGCCACAGTACAAATCCGGGCCTCAGTTCCGTGCCTTTTGGGCTAGCGGCCCTTCGCCAAGGCTTCGGGCCCACCCGCTCCGCGGGTGGCCCACAGGCACGGCAGCCCCTGTACCACAGTGCTACTATTGAGCAAGAGGCCACTTTCAAAGCTTATTGCAGCCCAACCACCGTTTCAAAAAAAAACTCAACAACCCCCAAAACCAAAAGGCTGGCGCACCAACCCCGCCACCGGCCACGCCCTGCCTGAGCCGGCATACCCGGCAAGCGCCCGCCATGCACACAAGCAGTTCACATTTGCCCCATCTTTGCGCCATGGCCATTCCCCGCATCAGCGTCATCATCAGCACTTACAATCGTCAGGCCTTCATTATCACCTGCCTGCAATGCCTGGCCGCACAAACCCTTTCCACCCATCTTTTCGAGGTGGTCGTCATCGATAACCACTGCACCGATGATACCGCCGCACTGGTAAAGCAGTTTTTAAGCCAGCACCCTACACTCCCGTTTCGTTATGTGTTCGAGGGTCAAAAAGGCGTATCTTTTGGCCGCGACCGCGGCATACACGAAGCCCAAGCCGACATTCTGGTGTACCTCGATGACGATGCCGAGGCCAACCCCACCCTGCTGGAAAACTACCTCCATTTTTTCGACCAACACCCACAGGCTGCCGGTGCTGGTGGCCGCATTTTGCCCAAATACAGCGAAGCACCCGAACCAAAGTGGATGAGCAAGTGGCTCAATGGCTATGTAGCCAAGGTAGATTTGGGTGGCAGTACCCGCCCCTTCAAAGGCCGCATGAAGTATCCCATTGGTTGCAATATGGCCTACCGAAAAGCCTTTTTGCTCCAAATTGGCGGCTTCAATACCCAGCTCACCTTCCGCGGCGACGATAAATACATCTATCTGGCCATCAAAGCCATTAACCCACACATTTACTATTTGCCCACCGCACTAGTGCATCACAACATACCCCAAAAGCGGCTCCACATCCATTACCTACGCACCCTTTACCGCAAAACGGGCAACGAAGAAAAACTACGCGTAAAACTTACCCATGGCAGCCCACAGGTTTGGCTAAAGGGCTTAGAATTTATTGTAAAACTGGGGGTAAGCATCGGCATTTGGGCATGGTACGCCCTCAGCGGGCGCGGCCTTCAGGGGCGTTACGTAGCCCTTTCGCAGTGGTACACCCTACAAGGCTTTTTTAGCCGTCACGTATTTGTGCGTTAGCCCATGCAGCAAGCCATCCGTCAAAATATTTTCAAATCTTTATCAATAATTTTACCAGCTTGGTGCAACTTTACAGCACCTTTATCGTACTTTAAAAAGGGTGGCCTAGCGTTCCACCACCACCATGCCACATTTCAACCTTCTAAAACCAGTTATTGACCCAATGCCTTTGTCAAACCCCCGCCGCTGCTTCACCTTGCCTTTGCCGCGCATATTGTTTGTATGTAGTTTATTGGTGCTGGGTTGCCTTGCCGCACAGGCCCAAAAAGTACTCTATACCGAGGCCAATAAAGATGAGCTTAAACAAACCGAGTTTGAGATAATAGGCAAATACAATGGCCAATTTTTGGTGTACAAGCAACTGCGCGACAAAAAGTATGTGAGCGTTTACGACGCCGAAATGAAGCTGAAAAGCAATGAAATCCTCGAAGGAATACCCGACAGGCTGATTGCTGCCGATTTTATAACCTATCCCGATTTTAGCTACATGTTTTTCCAGCACCAAAAAAAAGGCGTGGTGTACATGATGATGCTAAAAATAGACGGCAATGGTAAAGCCCTTACCCAACCCATTGAACTTGATACTACTGTGGTGGGTGGCATGGGCAGCAATGGTCGAATTTACAGCGTACTCGTCAGCGAAGACAAGCAACAACTCATGTTGTTTCGCATCAATACCCGAAACGAGCGGCGTTACAGTTTCAAAACCCTGCTGTTCGACAAGGAAATTACCCTTAGGCACACCACCAAGCTGGAGCTTGGCATGAACGATCGCAACGATTTCTTAACCGATTTCTACCTCGATAACGACGGCCATTTGGTGTTTGGCAGAGGCCTGAGGCCAGGCAGTGGCGAAAACATTAGCCGCTTTTTTTTGGTGGTAAAGCCCGCCATGGCCGACACCTTTGTTTTTCACGAGCTCTCGCTCACAGGCATCTCGCTCGATGAGGTAAAGCTCCGCATGGACAACTTTAACAACCGCTACCTTTTTACAGGGTTTTACTCAAAAGGCAAGCGCTACACCAATATTGAAGGCATTTGCAACGCCGTGTTCGACAAAGTTTCTCGCAACTGGGTGGTGCGCAACGTTATTCCGCTCGACAATGAGCTAAGGGCCGATGCCCGTGGCGATAACAACATCAAATCGGCTTTCAACGATTTTTACATCAAAGAAATCATCATCAAAAAAGATGGCGGATTTGTGGTAACCGCCGAAAGCATTTACCAAACCAGCCGCGGCAATGCAGGCTTTAACCGCTGGGATATGATGGCCACGCCCATGATGATGAACAGCATGGACTTTTACGGCGGTGGCTTTGGTGGTTTTGGGGGCTTTGGCCGCGGTTGGCGCGGCAACAATTTTACCCGCTACCATGCCGATAATGTGGTGGTTTGCGCCTTCGATAAAGATGGTAAACTCATCATGAGTAATACCATCCGCAAAAGCCAATTCGACGACGAAAGCGATGCCACTGTAAGCTACCAACTTATCAATACTGGCAATGCGCTGGCCTTTTTATACAACGATTTTGATCGTCGCGATGTGTTGTTAACCTATCAAATGATTGACGCCGAAGGCAAAACAAGCCGACCCCCTACCATGAAAAACCTTGACCGGGGTTATACCTTTTTGCCCCGCTTGGCCAAGCAGGTGTCGGGTAGGCAACTCATTGTACCCACACTTTATCGCAACTATTTGGTATTTGCAAAAGTTGAGTTTTAAAGCTGGCGTGCCACAGCCGGGTGCATACATTTACATTTGCATCCTTACTTTCATACCGTGATAGGATTTTTTAAAGAACGCAGCAGTTTTCAGGTTCCGGTGCTGATACTGCTTACGTTTTTGCTTAAGGCGCCGTTTGTATTTCGGCCACACCCCAATACCGGGCCGCTGGCAGGCGGCTTGCTCAACCATGGCTTTTTGGCCACTGCACACACACATTTGCACCCCACCTTTTTTGCACTGGTGGCTGTACTTTGGCTGGTGGGTACTGCTTTTTATGCCAATTATGTGCTGGCCACCCAAAAAATGACCCCCCGTGGCACCATCATGGTCGCCCTCTCCATCATCCTTTTCCTTTCGCTTTTTCCAGCCACCCATCAGCCGGGTGCTGCCGTTTTCATGCTGCCAGTGCTGGTGCTGTTGTTTCAGCAAGTCACCCGCCTCTACGGCATGTTGCATGCCAAAGCGGTTATTGTTAATATTGGCCTTATTGCAGGCACCGGCTATCTGCTTTACCACCCTTTTTTGTGGTTTTTGCCCTGCTGCTTTCTGGCCTTAGGCAGTTTGCGAGCCTTTAAAGCCAACGAATGGCTGCTGTTGCTGGCAAGCATGTTTGTGCCATTGTACTTTATATTGGGCTACGAGTTTCTAACCAATCAGTGGCAACCCAGCCATCACTTACCCCAGTGGTGGGGTAGTTTTAAACGCCCACCCGCCACCACGTTATGGTATGTGGGTGGGGCAATGGCGTTGGTATGGGTGTTGGCCGGTTTGGCGGTGTGGCAGGCACAAACCCGCCGCATGCTTATTCAAAGCCGAAAAAACTGGTATCAAATGCTCACTTTTGGCATTTTTTGCCTACCCGCATTTTGGACCCCCATTGGCACCACAGCCGATGCGCTCACTTTTTTGGCCTTCCCGGCGGGTGCCTTTGCAGCACATGCGTTTGCACAAAAAGAGCGTAGCCTAGCATCCGTTTTATTGTTTTGGCTGCTCATCATTACTGCCACCGCTGCCATTTGGGGCTGGAACAACGGCAGAATTTAATCGGCCCCTACACTAGGGAGAAGGGATTTTTTGATTTTTTGATTTTTTGATTTCTCAAACACCATACACTACCAAAAACCCGCAAACAAACAAAGCAAAAAACTTACGACGAAGCCTGCCCAACTTCGCGCTGTGGGCCATGGGGGGAAATGTCTGATGTCTGATGTCTGATGTCTGATGTCTGATGTGAGATTTTTTGATGTTCTGATGTTTTGATTTTTACCAATACCTAACACAACGGCAATTCACACACCAACAAAGTAAAAAACTGGTCAATCAGCCTGCCCAACTTCGCGCTGTGGGCCTTAGAAAGTGGCCGTCAAGAAAATTCGTGGGGGGGGGCGTTAAAAAGCCGGGCACTGTTCGAGCCCGCACGAAGCGGCAACCAAAAGCATGGTTCGGCGAGTTTGCCCGGGTTTAGGCCCCCGCCCGAATTTTTAGGCCAGTTTCTACAGCCCTTGATTTTTTTGTTTCTTTTTTTATC
>RDXD01000173.1 GCA_004292575.1 Bacteroidota bacterium | reverse complement strand
GCCCCCGGCCCAATAGCATTACCAAGGCCCAAGGGCTGCCGCGCCTGTAGGGTTTAGCCCCCGGCCCCCAAAGGGGCAATTTTTTGGGGCCGGGGGCCGTAGCCCGAAAGGGGCGGAACTGAAGCCCAATGGTGGTATGCGGCACACAGCCCCCAATTAAAAATGAAAATGCCGCTTTGGTGGCATCGCCCCTATTGGCCGAGAGGCTGGTATTGATGGTGCGTTGCCGGCGCTGCTGCTATGGCCAGGCATGGTTTTGAATTGGTATTGCTGGTGGCTGTGGTTTGGGGTTGGCCACGGGCTTGTTTTATGGATGCGTGTGGGCGGTTTGGGTGTGGGTACAAGGGTGCGGGCCTGGGCGGCCTTTGCAGATTTTTATTGTACAATGATGCTGCCAAAATAGTGGGTAGGGCAAGGTTATATTTGTGCTTTTGCCGAGGGTTAGCGGGTGTATGTGCTGCGTTGGCCAGCCCGATGCGCCTTACGCAGGCGTGGGTGTGCGGCCCTGTGTGCTGCTTAATGGGCAAGTGTGCCGCAGGGGGTAAGTATGCTTTGGCTGCCGAACCAGTGTTTGCAGTTGGCGGCTTGGCTAAAATGGTGCCATGGGTTGGGGTGGACATTGCCCGATGGTGGCGCCTTATTTATCTACACACAATGGACGCTTTCCAGTGCAAACGGGGCTGCAAAAAAACACAGGTGGTGAAAAGGCTTGTTTTAAATGGCCTGGCATGGTGTAGCGGCTATGTTGGCAGCTTATGATGGCGAAAAATCTGAGTGATTAAATCTTGGATTTTTAAAGTTTTTATGGCAAATCAAATTCCGGTTTGCCATTAATTCTCAAGGTTCCCTTTGGCAGGCTAAATGAGCTGCCTGGGTATGCCTTTACCCTGCCCCTAATGTTGAGGTGGCCGCCGTTAATGATGAGGCTGCCGCGGTTTAGCAGGTTGGTGCTGCCATCATCATCGAGCTGGCCAAGGGTGAGTGTACGGGTGTTATTTACATTCAAGGTGGCGCCAGCCTTAATTTCAATGGCAGAAACCTGCAGACTGGTATCGACCTGAACGTTGTGGTTAACAATGAGTTGATCGCAGGATATGGGCACCCTGCCTGCGCTCCAAATGGCAGGGTTGCTTAGATTGCCTGCTGCTATGGTGGTATTTTGGCAAAACGAAGCCAATGGCATTATGGTTTCGATAAGGGCAGTATCGCGGAAAGACCCAAACTGAAAAAACACCGGCGTAATGCCGTCCTGTAAAGCTTCAAACCGATATCCTCCCGTGTAGTAGGTGGCTATTTGCGGCGATTCAACCACCACTTGTATGGCATCGCTGGCGGGTAATGCCATCCACTTGTTGTTGTGCATGGCCTCATATTCCGGCATGTACAATTCTCGGCCTCTTACCTGCATTATTTTATCTTTCACCCTGAACCCTTGGAGCGGAAACTGATTTTGAACGTTTACCGAGATGGTATCAATAAAATAATCTACCCCGCTTGATGCATTGCGATAGGCAGCAATGGCAACCACCTGGTTTCGGCCGGGGTAAAGGGAATCGAGCGCAAAATTGAAAACCTGTGGCGAAAGGGTTGCTGTGGCATTTGCCGAATCGATGCCCTGGAAATAGACCCTGGTGTAAAGATGGTTGGTGATGTTTTTTAGAACCACTGAAATTTGCACCGTGTTTCCGGTGGTAAGGGCTGCATTGGTGGCCGGACTGGTAATTTCAATTCGGGTTTTATTGTAATTGGTGGACGATGAAAGGGGTTGCAATCCTTTGATTTTGGATAACTGGCTGCTGCCTTCATTATTCGATTGGATGCTGGGCGGGTTGGGGTCGGTGTTTGCAGGTATTTCATCGCCAAAGAGGGGGCTGCTAGCTTTTATGTTGAGCAGGTTAAAAATTCGTTGCCCCACATCATTTCGTGATAAAATTTGGGTATGCATGGCATTAGATCCTTCAAAACGGGTGATGTAAGGTTTGGTAGCATAACCTTGAATTCTGGCTATTTGGCTTTCTAAAGGCACAATCAAATCGCTATTGGCAAGGTAGTCGGGAAAGCCAAGTTCGTTGCAATACCATTCCCAAAACGCAAGCGCACCTGCTACTGTACCCAATGCCCGAAAACCTTTTACTACCGTTTCTACATTTGTGGGTAATGGAAGGCTTAGTATGCAATCGAGCATATTATTTAAAAAAGTAAATGTGCTTTTCATTTCGCGCAGGGTAGTAGCATTTTGTTCACTTATTTGTGCAAAATGCCCATTGCCATAAATCATGTGAAACCGTTGGTTGGTTTGTTTCAGGTTTACACCGGCACGCTCTCCGCGGCGAAAGTCATTGATTTGCAGGTTCTTTACCGCAGGGCTGGCTACCCAATGGTCAATTTTACTCCAATCGCTTGGCGTTGCCAGATTAATGCCTGGCGTAATTACCGGATCTATAAAATCGAAGGGCTGTTGTGCATTGGGGTATTGGAAGTAACCAATGCGCAACAGGTTTTTCACCGTTGTGGGCGCAACCGGAATAAATTCATCCACAAGGTCGGCTACAGGCGAGCTGTTGTGCGGCGTGTTTACCGTTATTATTTTATGGGTGTAGCCTTTGCCATAGTTTTTATACACATAAGGGGAGCTGGCCCCTACATAAAACTTATCTGGCGTTACGCCAATTGCCATCCTAATCATAATGCCACCCATGCTGTGGCATAGGTAATCTACCTGATTGCAAGCATAGCCCATGCTTCGCAAATAGGCAATGTTTCCCTGTAGGGTATTTAGGTTGTCTTTGGCAGTATCTATGGGTGTATCTCCGCCCAACAGCAGCCTTGCATTTTCCATAAAAGCTTTTCGCCCACTCATTACCAAAGCACGCTTATGATGCCACAACTGGCTTTCTACATACAAGGTGTTACCGTTGTGTTTTAAATCTTTCCAGGTGCTTGGTCCACTGGCAAGCCCGTGTACCATAAGCAAAGGCGGCCTTACCACCCGTATTTTGTAAATAACAGAGTCTTTAATGTTGTTGGTATATGTGATGACTACTTTTACCGAATCGTACCGTTGTGGAAGGTTGGAGAACTCGCCTGTTGAATCATCGCTGAAATCGATTGGTGCTTTATACCAAAACCAGTATGACCCGTCATTTTGAACCGTGTTGGCGTCTTCGCGAAAAACCGATCTTGTGGTGCCGGTGTTGGCTTCTTCGGAATACGAAAACAGGTTGAGGTAGTTGGCAGTTTTCAAAGTGCCTCTAATTGTTTCCTGGCTTGCTGCATAGTCGGCAATGCTTACCTCTACTTTTTTAAGTGCTGCCGTACTGTCTTTTGGTTTTTTTACTTTTAGGTAAATGCGCGAAACACCATCGGCAGCCACCCCAAAAGGGTTGCCGTTTTTTACAGGAAAGCTGTTATCCCATTGCATGGTAACATCTATCTTATACTTTACGGTCATAAACGAAATGCCGGAAGGCGAGGTGAGTAAAACCTTGCCATTTTTATTATCGTAAGCCACGCCGGTAATATTGTTGGAAAGCAGGTTGTCGGCGGTGGTGTATCGAATATAATTTACGGGGTCGGTTACCTGTCCGCCGCCGTTAAATACAATGAGTCCATTGCTGGTGCCAATATACACATACCCATATTCATCGCTGGTAATGGCATTGTTGTTTACCGAAGCACCGGCCGGTATAATGGCTTCGGTATCAATTTTATACCATTTGCCAATATGCTGCACCACCAATCCGCCGTTGTTCAACCCAAGCCATCTGCGTCCGTCCTTATCAAAATGAATGGCATTTACCCGAAAAAAGCTGCTCAATTCCGGGGTGTTTGCCGGCGTATAACTGCCCAAATAACTGTTTTCGCTGCCCGAACTATGGTACCTAATAATTTGGGAATTGCCGAAATTGGTACGCGCCGAAATCCAAACTTCCTTATCATCGCCACCAATGGCATCGCACTGGGGTGTGCCATTTTGAAAAACAAAGGGTACCACCTGTAGCCCTTTTCTTTTTTGGGTAAAAAAGTTAGCTGCAGCATTAAGGCCAACTACAATGCCGCCGGGTGCTGTATTGCCCGAGGTAATATAGGTGTTCATAGCGGCCCAAACCCGTGGGGGTTTGTTTTTAAAATCCTTTACGCTTACCGTATCTACATACATGGAGCGCACATTGCGTGAGGTAAGCCCGCCACCTGTGGTAGTACCCGGAACGCTATAAAAAACCATCCCTAAATCGGACCAGTTGGGAAAATAATTGATGCCTCCTGCAATGCTGGATGCCCCACCGCTTGTTCCTTGCGTGCCGGATTGTGCAATCCAAAGGCCTCGTTTTCCATCGGTTTTAATATCGTTGATAAACACATTGGTCAGCAGGCTCGATTTGAACCAGAATTTTAGGGAATCATCGTATTTATAAAGGCCGCCATATTGCGAACCTGCAAAAACGGTATTCCTGTCGCCCACCGCAATACAGCGGAAATTATTGGTGGTGAACACAGGGGTATTGGCCATGGTAAAATGCTCGAAAGTGGCGCTGAACTGACCGCTAGCCCTAGGCAGGGCAAAAAAAACGAAGAGCAAACTGGATAAAATTCTGAACATAAAGCTGGTGATTGGGCGAATGAGGTATTGAACGACATGCCAAATGTTAGGCTTTTTATTTGTATTAGCAACAGCGTTTCTGCAAAAAGGTGGAAAGTAATCAAAAATGATTACTAGGCTTTTGGGGTATAAAACACGATAGAGGGGATAAAGTGCCATCTATTGCCCGGTTTTGGGCCAATACGGGCTATGCTATGTTTTACAAAACAGCATACCTGATGAAAGATTTGGAAACCATGACCACCTGCGTGCGGCTGGTGGCAGCGGGCTCTGCCATTGGCATGGGGCTTAAAAGGGAATTAAAAGGGGCTTAATGTTGGGGATAGCCCTCCATTTTTGGCAAAAGCCTCTAAGTAGCGTAGCTTTTGTTTTGCCCAGTAACCGATGTTAGCGGGTTGATTTTCTGTAAGTCGTATAAACTGGGTTTTTATTTAGCTTCAAAATCTAATTGTCTGCCTTCGGCAAGGGCTTTTTTGTCCATACTCAAACCAAGCGCAATCCCAATGGCCATACCTATTGGCAAACCAATTCCCAACAAACCCAAATTTCCAACACTTAAACCAAATGCCACGCCAATGGGCATTCCAATACCCGACATGCCAAATATCATCCACAGATTTCGGTAATAATTTATGGGCACTATTTTATGTTTTTTCTCCACCCATTTTATAACGCTATTTGATTTTTCTTTTGTGGCCTTCACAAAATACTTATCATCGTCAGCAATGGAATTTAATTCCTCTATGGCCTTGTTTATAAAATCAACTGTTTCAGTTGGCAATGCTTTTATTTCCAGGGCATTTAAAAGCTTGCCAAGTTGTTGATAAGCATTAAACGCTTTTAAGTTTTGCGCAATGTTTGGTCTGTCCATTAGTTTCTTCATGTTGTTTATTTTACAGAGACGCTGCTGCTTTGGTTAAAATTGAAGCCTTGGCTTTTTCGGGGCAAACCATTAACGCGTGCCGGCACAAACTTTGCAACAAAGATAAACCAAATGGCAACTGTTTGGCCCCATTTTCATTGGTGCCCATAGCGGCAAAGCCATTTGTATGGCCGGCAACGCTTGCTTAGCTATGAACCTAGGCGGCTTTGTGGGCTGTGTGGAGCAGCGTTTATGAAAAAAAAGGTTGCCTGCGGCGCGCTCATGTGTTGTACGGTGGTGCACAGCAGCCACGGGCCGCAGCCGTGCTGGGTTTTTTTAGGGGGGTAAACCCGCAGGTGATGAACAGGTCCGCAGGAAAGCGGAACGTGTTTTGTGCGTTTTTGTCGCTTCAGGGGGCATGCGGTGGGAGACTGTAATTGCCTGTGCCCGATTTTTACAGCGGGATGCGGTTCCTTGTGTGAAAGGACGGGGAGGAGATGAGGGGGCGAAAATTTGAGTGCTTGCCAGACTGGCGGCTGTTTGTTGTCTTAAATTAAGTTTAGCGTCAAATTAACCGTCCTCATTTTGTACGC
>RDXD01000172.1 GCA_004292575.1 Bacteroidota bacterium | reverse complement strand
CACTTACCTGCCCCTCCCACCAAATAAATTGACGACAGCAACGCCAAAAGAAAGGCATGCTGGTCGTCGTACCAAAACTTGCCTTTGCCTAAGTAAAAACAAATGAACAACATGACCGCCACAATGGAGGCTGCTGCCCACCGTGTAAATAGCCCAGCGGCCAATGCTAAGCCCCCCAGAAGTTCTGCCATTTTACCTACATATGCCATTGCCTTTGGCATGGGCAATACTTTCATACTATCCCAGGTAGCATACTCTGCCATTTTTGCCGCATCAAATACTTCGAGGCCGTGGTAAGCCACCAGCAAGCCCGTAATGATGCGCACTATTGAAATTGCCGTTGATTGTTGTTTCATGTGTTTATTTATTTCGCACAACTTATTTTAAAGCTTGGTCTTTTGCCTTTTCTAAAAAGTTGGCTGACGCTGCAAGGCCACCCACATGGTCATTCAACAAAGCATGATTGGGCACCATGCTTAGCGGTGTTGTGCTGCTGCCCGAGGGCTCGTTGTAGGGAATATTTTTGCTGCGGTTGTAGCAACTGATCAGCGACCAACGGGCTCGCTCGCTTAGGTTTGCTTCGCTGCGGTGCAAAAGGTTGCTGTGAAAAAACAATGCGTCACCAGCCTCCAGCTCCACATACACATGCTCCATGGTTTTTAAAGCAAGATCAACGTAGTGTTGCGAGGCGCCCACTTGTTCGCCCGCAAAGCCGTGTTCGATGCGGCCCATTTTGTGGGTGCCCTTTATAACCTGCAAGCAACCATTTTCCTTGTTGGCCTCCGTAATGGCAATCATTACACTCATCATTTGCTCGGGAAACAAGAATTCGTTTTTATACCAGTAGCCGTAGTCCTGATGCCACTCCCACGCGCCACCAACCCGTGGTTCTTTCTGCATAAGCTTGCTGTGAAAATGGCATACCGCGCTGTCGCCATCCATTAACGAATCTACCGCCTGCACCATACGCTGGCTTCGGGTAAGCATGCCATAAGCATCGTTTCCGGGCAAATACCACAAGCTGAGTTTGGTGCGCTTGCCAGCCTGATCATTCAAATCAAACGCATGCTTGCGCATGGCATCATCATTAATGGCAATGCCGTGCAGCTTATCTACTTCAGCGGTGTTCAAAAAGTTTCGGACAATGATGTAGCCATCGTTTTGGTAAGCTTGTATTTGGCTGGTGGTTAGCATGTTGAAGCATTGAGAATTGAAAATGTAATGATTGGTGTAAAATGGGCGCCATAACAAAAAAATAAGTTTAGATTATCGAACGGCTGTTTACAACATGGGCCATTTGAACGTGCTTTTTAGCGAGACTCTTCGGTGGGTTCCCTGACTTTTCCTGGCCGCTTCTATAATTTCCAAAACATGCAAGGCGTGCTCAACATTTATTTTAGGCTCTATTCCGGTAATGATGCTTTCGCCGGTTACCCTTGCGCCTTCCTGCCATTCGTATCCACCTTTATCGGTACTCATTAGCACGGCAGGTTTATCCCACGAGGTGTCTAGCCACACGCCATTTGTTTCCCAATCGTACCCCACCAAGCGCATGTTTCCATAGTCGCCATAAATTTGGATGGAGTGCAGGGTTTGGTTTCCCGCCTCATGACCATGCGGATCAAAATAATTAAATCCGCACATAATGTGGCTGATGGCACCCTTGTCATGTTCTAGCAAAACATGGGCATTGTCCTCCGCTTCCACTTTTATTTTACCCTTTTCATCAATGGTGCGCTCCGGGTTTACAATGCTCGTCATGGCCATTACCGTTTTGGCAGGCCCTAACAAGCCGGTAAGTGTGGCCATATTGTACACCCCCAAATCGGGCATACTGCCGCCTCCTTTTTCGTAAAAAAATGACGACCATGTAGGGCCGGTGTGGCCGTATTGGCCGTGTGCCGCAGCAATACGCCCCAATTTACCGTCTTGAATTTGTTTGTTCATAAAGGCAAACTGTGGAGAGTTTACCACTGCCGGGGCACCCCAAAGCCGCAACTTTTTTTGCTTAGCCAAATCCAACAATGCTTTTCCTTCTGCATAAGTGTTGGCCATTGGCTTTTCGCTCCAAACATGTTTGCCAGCAAGCAACGCCTTTTTATTCAAGTCGCCATGGTTTTGCATATCCGTAAGCGTTACCATCATGTCAAATGGAACACCCTTTAACAGATCATCAATATTGCCATAGGTTTTTGCATTTACATTGTACTGCTTATTTTGTGCTATGGCCCGCTCAGGCTTAATATCGCAGAGGCTCACCACTTCAATTAACTTTGACGAAAGCAGTTGCGGAATATAGCGGTTACTTACACTGCCGCAACCAATGACGGCTACACGTAATTTTTTTTCCGCTAACACGGCAGCCCAACCCTCTAGCGACGAAACAAGCAGGGCGGCACTTGTAATTGCCGTGGCTTTTAAAAACGCTTCTCTTGTCATATTACCTTTCATAGCAAAACAATTTTAGTTGTCCACAAAACACTCAGCTCATCCAATTTTGATTCAGCCTACAGGTTTAATTTACGTACTATCACATCTAATGCTTTCAAGTCTTACATCTTTACCTCGGCAACCATGCGCAATCTTGCACCGCTGTGTTCTTTAATTGCTTTGCTGGTATGTTTCTCTATTTTTTGCATCACCGTCATTTTTACACAGAGCAGTGCCAAATCAATTGTATGCTTCACGTATGGCTATTTTTTTGTTGTGGCGGTTGCAATAATTGTATCGGCTGGTAATGGCATAATTTTATATCCACCAGAATCAATATGCGCAAGGGGGAAACGAACTTTCAAATTAACAACATCTTGTGCCGTGATGCCTGACCGATAAATGTATAACCGTTTTAGATTTTGCAACCCTTTCAATTGATCCAATCCTTTCAAAGTAACTGCGGTATTTGAGAGGTTAAGATATTGCAGCGTTGAGAGGCTACTTAAATAGATTAATTCCCGATCTGTAATGTTTGAATAGTTTAAAAATAAGGCCGAAAGCGCGGGCAGTTTGCCAACAGTTTTCAAAAGGCTATCATTTAGATGAATATGCCCCAATTTTAACGATACAATTTGCTGCCGTACGGCTTGAAGCAAACTGATGTGTTGAGGCGTAATTGAATCAACCGCCACAAAGTTTAATGCCAGATAATTGCTGTTTTGTGCCACAGTATTTACAGCCACGTTCAACAAGCGCAGTTGCTGCAGGGTGGCATTAGGAACCAGCTCCACTTCTTTTTCTGGGATGAGTGTGCGCTCAGCCAAAGCGGTAGAATTGTTTTGCTCCAAGGCTAGCAGATGCGGTTTTATTTTTTCTGATTGCTGAACCTGAGCCGTTTTCTTATCAAACCCCGCACCGCTGCTTATCCACCAGTTAATAAGTTCAACTTCGCCGGCAGTTAGCTGGGGCTTTTGAGACGGTGGCATACGTTCCTTATTGCCCGTTGGCAAAAAAATGCGCCTGCTAATTTCGCTTTGCGCCACATCTCCAAATACCACAGCTCTGGCGTGTTCACCCCCTTTTAGAATAGCAGATGGGATATCCAATCTCAGGTTTCCTTTTTGCTTATTTGCGCTATGGCAACTATAGCACTTTGATTGAAGAATTGGCTGTATAATATCGGCATACACCAGCACCTGCTGCACATTGGCAATGGGCTTGTTTTGTGCTGGGGTTGGCTGCTTGTTCCCGAAAATTGCATTGGTGAGATATCCTTCGCCATGGGTAAGAGAACCACCCAAATGCCCGGTTACCATCAGCAACAAACCCATAATGGGCATTGCTATTTTCAGATAAGACGGATTCTTGCCGCATAGCCAGTAGCCAATAGCTGCGCTAACAAATGTTGCTATGCCCAACCATTGGTGTCTGTCCACCAGCACCGCATCATAGTCTCCAGATTGCGACAGCAAAAATCCACTGATGCAGGAAATTGCTGCACTTACACTGCCCAGCAGCAATGCGATTTTTACTGCCGGCTTCAGCATGTCATATTTTGTGCGCAGCGATAGAAAGTAAAAAACGATTGCCAGCAGCAAAATACCAATGGGCAAATGCACCACCAAAGGATGAAGCCGTCCTATTAGTTCTTGTATAATGAGTAGGGTGTTCAAGTTTTTAGCCGTATCTTTTTTTGAGTAAATTTTTCATAAAAACATTTATTTCCCACTGATTACTTAGGGGCTGCTGTGTGTATGGCAAGGTTTGCATATAATGCGGCGGCCCAAACTCAGCAAGAAAGGTAATGAGCGCGCCTTGCTTGCGTTTTCGCGCTACTACTGCATCCCACCAAGCCAAGTGCGCCTCTAATGCATAGGCCCACTCCGGCGCCCGCGGGTCGGCCACTTGCGGGCCTTGCTGATGGCCAACTCTGGCATGAATATGTTCGGTGTGCTGCAATGCCAAATCAGTGGCTTGTTTTTGGTCTTCGAGCATGCTTTCATGCACATTGCACCAGTGCGAAATGTCCAATGTTAGTTTCAGCCCGGGGTGCTTTTTCAAAAACTCGGCAGTGGTATGCGCAGCAAATAGCATTCGGCCCCTGTGCGTTTCATGGTAAATGGGAATTCCCGTTTCTTTTGCCAGGGCTATGCTGTAGTCTATCAACGCCGCGTTTTCCTCTGCTTTAAAATGGTCTTTGCCCGAATGCAGGTTAATATAGAGGGGTTTATAACCGGGCCGTTTGGCAATAAGGTCAAGGTTTGCTTTAAACGTCAGGGCATGTTTTGCATAAGTTCCCTCACCGGCCCCGTACACAATAGCCAGGTCTAAGTCGTGCTTTTTTACGGCTTCAAACATATCCTGTTGGGCAGGCAAGGTGCCTGGCCACCAATTTTCAATTCCATCATATCCATCGCGTTTGGCTTTGGCGCAAAAGCTGTCAATCGATCCTTCGAAGCCCCAGTTGGTGGCAAAAACTTTTAAGGCATATCCATCATTTGCCTTACCAAGCGTTGTGGGTTTTTCTGCCAAACCCTCAAGCGTTGGCAGCATGGCAGCTGCGGTAGCTGTGCCAGCCAATTGCAAAAACTGTTTTCTGTTTTGTTTCATCAGGTTGATTAATGGGTTGGTAATTATGCAAGAACGGCGTTGACAACTTTACCGCTTAAATCTGTCAAACGAAACGGCCTGCCCTCAGATTGATAGGTGAATGCTTCATGGTCAAAGCCAAGCAAATGCAGAATGGTAGCCTGCACGTCAAACACTTCTGTTTTACCGCTTACAATGCTATATCCTATCTCGTCTGTTTCGCCGTAAGTGGTACCACCCTTAATTCCTCCGCCGGCCATCCACATGCTAAAAGCTTCTCCATGATGGTCGCGGCCTTTAAAGGCCATGGTTTTTCCATCTCTGTTCTCCTGCATGGGTGTGCGGCCAAATTCCGCGCCCCATACCACCAGCGTTTCATCAAGCAGCCCCCGTTGTTTCAAATCCAGTATCAACGCAGTAATGGGCTTATCAACACTGCGACATTTATTTATTAAACCAATATCTACTGCATTGCCGGCAGAGTCGCCGTGGGTATCCCAGCCCCAATCGAACAACTGCACAAACCGAACACCTTTTTCCACCAACTTCCTGGCCAGTAAAACATTGTTGGCAAAACTGGCTTCTCCCGGTTTTACGCCATACATGTCTTTAATGTAGGCAGGTTCATCGTCAATATTCATTACCTCGGGAACAGAAATTTGCATTTTATATGCCATTTCGTATTGTGAGATGCGGGAAAGAATTTCGGGGTCGCCGTAGGCTTTATATTGCTCTTGGTTTACTGCATTAATGGCTTCAATGGATGCCTTACGCAAATCTCTGTTCATGCCATCCGGATCTTTGATGAACAAAACAGGATCGCCTTTGCTGCGGCATTGTACGCCTTGGTACACACTTGGTAAAAACCCACTGCCCCATACACTCTTACCAGCATCGGGGTTGTTACCGCCCGAGGTGAGTACAACAAAACCAGGCAGGTTTTTATTTTCAGACCCAAGCCCATAGGTTACCCAACTGCCAATGCTTGGCCTGCCCTGTCGTGCACTGCCGCTGTGCATTAGCAATTGCGCCGGTGCATGGTTAAACTGATCGGTT
>RDXD01000171.1 GCA_004292575.1 Bacteroidota bacterium | reverse complement strand
CCCGGGTTTAGGCCCCCACCCGAATTTTTAGGCCAGTTTCTACAGCCCTTGATTTTTTTGTTTCTTTTTTTATCAAGAAAAAAAGAAAAAAAACGAAACAGGAGGGAGTTGCGGATATCGGAATTCTGATTGCAGATTTTTACCAATACCTAACACAACGGCAATTCACACACAAACAAAGCAAAAAACGCGGGGAATAGCGGATGTGTGATGTCTGATGTGGGATTTCTGATGTGTGATATGAGAAGTCTAAATCCGCCCAATACTACACAACGACTAGCGCCAGTGGTGCCATCGGCTAATTTGGTGCATTGGGCCGTGTATTTGCCCAATATGTGGCTTGCGGCACGTTACAGCCTGGGTGGGGATAGCGCCAACATCGGCCAAACGAATGGGCAGAGACCCGCCCACAAGCAAACAAAACAATACCATGCGGCCCAAAATGCACGTACCAGAGACCATATTAAGCGGGTTGGCTTTGATTTGCCAAATACGCCGTAAAAGTACTACGAAATATGTCGTACATAGAATAGTTGGTTCAAGAATTTGTTTTCTTTTAACAGGTGTTTCCGATTTGGCAACCTTTTTGGCGGTCCTGAGTTGGCCCGCCAGCAATAGAAATGGCACGGGTTGGATTTTACACCCAATTTCTTTCAATATGAAGTTTTTGCCCTTTGCTGTAAGCGCTGTATTGGCCATTGGTTTGGTAGTGGCACTCAATGCTAAAATTGGTCCTGTGCCGCCACTGGGAAAATTTTTAAGCCCAAGTCATGGAATTTGGAGAAATGCCGAAGCTGATGACCAGTCTTTTTCGGCCACTTTGGCCTTTACCAAGCTGCAAGACTCTACCAATGTCTATTTTGACGAGCGCCTCGTTCCCCATGTTTTTGCCCAAAACCAGCATGATTTGTATTTTATTCAGGGTTTTTTGGCAGCCAAATTCAGGCTTTGGCAAATGGAGTTTCAAACCCATGCTGCTGCGGGCCGCCTTTGCGAAGTGCTGGGCCAAAAAGTAGGTACCTCAGATGTGCTAGAGGGCAGCGACCGCCGATTTAGAAGGCTAGGATTGATGTGGGCAGCCGAAAAAAACCTAAAAGCATTACAGAACGATAGCGTTTTGAACCAACTGAATGCATATGCCGAAGGGGTAAACAGCTACTTAGAGCAGTTGGAGCCTGCCGATTACCCCATAGAGTATAAACTTTTGGACTATGCCCCCGAAAAATGGACGCCCATCAAGTCGTTGCTGCTGATGAAGTATATGGCTTACGATTTAGCCAACGATGGCGACGATTTTGCGCAGACCAACCTTTTACAGCACGTGGGCATTGCCAAGTTTGAACAAATGTTTCCGATTGCTTCAGATTCTTTAGACCCTATTTTGCCGAAGGGCACGCCCATGGCCATTACCACAAGCTCACCAAAAATACCTGCACAGGCCGACTCGCTCTATTTTTCCAACAAAGGGGGCGCAGGTATAGCATATAACTTGCCAGAAAAGCACCCCGATGCCGGAAGCAACAATTGGGTGGTGTCGGGCAGCCGCACGGCCAGTGGCCGACCCATTTTGTGCAACGACCCGCACCTTAGCCTCAGCATGCCAAGTTTGTGGTACGAGGTTCAGCTGCATGTACCCGGCCAAAATACCTACGGTGTTTGTTTGCAAGGTGTGCCGGGTGTGCTTATTGGCTTTAACGATAGCATCAGCTGGGCACTTACCAATGCCATGCGCGACGTGATGGATTTTTATGAAGTGAAATTTAAAGACAGCACCTTAAGCGATTACTGGTACGATAGTGCTTGGCGCAAAACCGAGTGGCGTACAGAAACCATTCGCATACGCGATAAAGCTGATTTTTCAGATAAAGTACCCTACACGGTTTGGGGACCTGTTATGTTTGATGGCACATTCCAATCGGATTTTAAAGATGGTAAAACCTATGCGCTGCATTGGAAAGCGCACCAGCCCGATAATGCAGTAGGTGGAATATTGGCCTTGAACCGGGCCAAAAACGCCAACGACTTCTGGGCTGGGATGCAGCACGTGGGCACCCCGGGCCAAAACTTTGTAATGGCCACCAAAACCAACACCATTGCCTGGTGGCAGCACGCCCAATTTCCGGCCAAGTGGCGGCGTCAGGGCGATTTTATAATGCCCGGTTGGGATAGCACCTTTGCCTGGCAGGGTGATATTGCTGCCGCCGATAATGTACACGCCATAAACCCTGAGCGTGGCTTTCTCAGCAGTGCCAACCAATTGCCCGCCGATACAACCTACCCGTTTTACATGGGTGGTTTACACGATGTGTACCGTGGTATCATTATAAATAGGATGCTGAAGCAGCAAACTGCCGCTACTGTTGATGGTATGAAGGCCATGCAAACCAACAACTACAATGTGTTTGCGCAATGGGCAGTACCTTTTTTGCTGGGTCAATTGAATACTGCCGCCCTTACCCCTAAGGCGGAGAGCCTGCTGCCTGCTGTGCGCCAGTGGAACTTGCAAGGGGACTATGAAGAAACTGGAATGACCATTTTTTTAGGTTGGTGGAATAAGTTTAAGGAGCTTGTTTGGAACGACGACATTACCCGGCCCGATGGCTTAACTACTGCCATGCCTTACGACGAAACCTTGCTAGATGGTGTGCTGCGCGACAGCGTTTTTCCTTTTGTTGACGATACCAGAACCGACACTAAAGAAACCACATCGTACCAAGTAACGGCCGCTTTAAATGCCGCTGCCGAAGATCTTGTTGACATGCCCAGCTTGGCTTGGGGCAAGGTAAAAGATACCAGAATAAGACACTTGTTGCAGCTAGATGCCTTTAGCCAGCTGCACTTGCCCATAGGCGGTGGCAGCAAAATGATAAATGCCACCACCGAAAAAAACGGACCTAGTTGGCGCATGATTGTGCAAATGACCGATAGCATCGAAGCTTGGGGTGTATTCCCCGGTGGACAAAGTGGCAATCCGGGTAGCAAGTTTTACAACAGCTTCGTAAACCATTGGGCTACCGGCCAGTATTACCGGCTTTGGTTTATGCAGCCCAACGAACCGCTGCAGCAAAAAGTACGCTGGCAAATGCGCTTTTTGCCAGCGCGGAGTTAGGCCATGTGGGTAGTGGAATTCTATTTCTTAACACAAAAAAAGTTATTGCAGATGGCTATAAAATTTTTTACCGCTTTGGGGCTTTGTGCCTTACTGGCCTTTGTACAGTATTTGTATGGCGATGTGATTCCTTGGTGGGGTGTGGCCGTGGGTGCTTTTTTGGTGGCCTTAGCTGTACCCATCAGGCCTGGGCAAAGCTGGCTGGCTGGTTTTTTGGGTGTGTTTTTATGTTGGCTAGTATTGGCTTGGCAAATTGATGCAGCCAACGGGCAACTGTTATCCGCCAAAATTGCAGCCGTTTTACCGCTGGGCGGCAAACCCTGGGCACTGCTGCTGCTTACCGCTACCATAGGCGGTCTGGCTGCTGCTTTTGCTGCACTTAGCGGCAGCTATTTGCGGGGCACAGCTGCAAAAAAGTATTAGTGGTAAAATATAAGCCAGTACCAAAGCGTTGATTCATCACTAACTGAATTTATGAGAAGAAGTATGTCGCGTTTATTTTCTATTGTAGTGTTATTGTTTTGCCTGATGGTGGGGGCGTTGCAAGCCCAGCAATTGCAGGGCCGTGTAATGGATGCCGACGGCAAGCCACTGCCCTATGCCTCGGTTTACAT
The DNA here is from genome assembly GCA_004292575.1 of Bacteroidota bacterium. GTDB lineage: Bacteria > Bacteroidota > Bacteroidia > Chitinophagales > Chitinophagaceae > Phnomibacter. The sequence continues at coordinate 3,010 of RDXD01000171.1, read as the reverse complement.
AAAGGGCAGTACGCGAGGCACCACCGCCAATGCCGATGGTAAATACACCTTGGCCTTGGCCGCAGGCAAGTACACAGTAGTATGTGCGTTTGTGGGTTACACCAAGCGCGAGGCCTTGGTAGAGATAAAGTCCGAAGGCCAAACCCTTGATTTTGAACTTACGGTGTTGCAGACACAGCTGAGCAACGTGGTGGTAAAAGTTGGTGCCGAAGACCCTGCTTACGCCATCATACGAAAGGCTATAAAAAACCGAAAAACCCACTTGGCCGAGCTTAAGCAATGGCAGGTGATGGTGTACATGAAAGGGATGATACGAACGATTAGCATGCCCAAATCTATTTTCGGCATTAAAATGGACCCCAACCGCGATGTGGTGGATAGCAGTGGTAAGGGCATAATTTATTTTAGCGAAAGCCTTACCCGTTATAGTCGCCAGCTGCCCAACAAGTACAAAGAAGAGGTAATTAGCGCCAAGCTTAGTGGCAGCAGCCAGGGCTTTGGTTTTAACAGTCCCAAAGATTTGGAAGTGAATTTGTATGAAAACAACATTGCACTGCAGGGGCTTAGCAGCAGGGGCTTTATGTCGCCCATTAGCGAAAACGCCTTGTATTTTTACAAGTACAAATATGAAGGCACATTTTATGAAGATGGGCTAGAAATTTCTCGCATAAAAGTTATGCCCCGGCGCAAATATGAGCCTTGCTTTTCGGGTGGATACATCACCATTATTGAAGGCAGTTTTAGAATACACAGCGCCCAATTGTATTTAACCAAAGAAAGCCAACTGCAATTGGTAGATAGCTTGGAGCTGCGCCAGCAAATGTTGCCCGTGGGTAAAGGCCTTTGGGCACCCCAGCAAAACCATATTGTGGCCAGTTTTAATGTGTTTGGCATACGTGCCGTGGCCAACTTTGAAGCCCAGTATAGTGATTACGATTTGGACAAGCCGCTGGATGCGGTGTTTAAAGGCAATGTGGTAAAAGTAATAGACACTGCCGCCAACAAGAAAACCCTGGCCTATTGGGATAGCATACGGCCCATGCCGCTTACAGCCGAGGAGCAGATGGACTACTTGCGGAAAGATACACTGGAGCGCAAGTTTAAAGATCCTAAATACACCGACTCGCTAAACAAGCGCAGCAACAAAATAACGGCCATGAAGGTACTGGTAAGAGGTGGTTCGGTAGAGCGCACCAAGAAACGCATGGTGTACAGCTATCCGGGTCTTTTGCAATCTGTGCAGTACAATACCGTAGAAGGTTGGGTGGCCAATTTTGCTCCTCAAATACGTCGCTGGGGCGATACGGGTTCGTTTAGAATAGAGCCCGTGCTGCGATACGGCTTTGGCAATAAACGCTTGAATGCAGCCTTAACGGTGGCCAAAAATTTTGGTCAAAACTACCGCAAGCGTTGGGGGCTATCGGTTTCGGGCGGTAGAATGGTGATGCAAATAAATCCTTCCGCCCCCATTGAGCCGCTGGTCAACAGCATAGCTACCTTGCTGTATAAGCGCAACTTTATGAAGATTTACGAAAACACTTTTGTAAAGGCCTCAGCAGGAAGAACACTGCTTAATGGGTTGCGGCTTAATGGCACCATAAAGTACGAAGACCGTCGGCCGCTTGACAATACCGATACCACTTACACCTGGGTAAAGTGGAACAGCCGCCGATTTACCTCCAATTATCCCGAAGAGCTGCCTGCGGGCAACTTTATAAGGCATCAGGCGCTTATAACCAGTGCAACGCTAACCTGGCAGCCTGGGGCCAAGTTTATGGACTATCCCAACCGGCGGTACAATATTGGCAGCGACGCTCCGGTTTTCTCGCTTAATTTGGTAAAGGCATGGAAAAATGTGCTGGGCAGCGATGCCAACTTTAGCAAGTGGCGCGTATCCATGTCCGACGATTTTAACATGAAACTGGGCGGGGTAGTGGCATACAATGCCGCAGTAGGCGGATTTATAAACAACAGTGGCGTTCAGCTCCCCGATTGGCAGCACTTCAACGGCAACCAAACACTGGCGGCCTCGCCTTATGTCAATAGCTATCAATTGGCGCCTTACTACGCCAACAGCACCAAGGACCGCTTTTTTGCTACTGGCCACTTAGAATGGCACCTCAATGGCTTGCTTACCAATAAAATACCACTCATTAGGCGTTGGAATTGGGGGCTGGTTACCGGCAGCAATGCGTTTTTTGTAGATGCGGACCGGCATTATATTGAAGGGTTTGTGGGCATAGAAAACATTTTTAAAAGCCTGAGGATAGATTGGGTGACTGGCTACGATGCCCAAACCAACCGTACACGAAGCCGCATTGTGATTGGCTTAAGCGGACTTTTTACGGGGCAGGGTGTACAGTAAATTTTATAATGGTGGCCATGCACAACAAGCCGGCAATGTGTTATATATTTACCACGTCTAAATGCTGTATTACAAATGAACAGAAGAAAATCTTTGAAAGCCCTGATGGTGGGCAGCGTAAGTGCGGGTGTATTGCTGGATGCTTGTAAGCCTGCAAAGGCCCCTGTCGCCGCTGCGGCGGCTGATACGGCTGCACCCAAAATTGATCGGTTTAAAGATGAGGCCGAAAATGACAAGCGGTTGTTATCTGAAACTTTTTTTACGCCAGAGGAAATGGCAGCCATTACCATTTTGGCAGATATCATTATTCCAGCCGATGCAGTAAGCGGAAGTGCTAGCCAGGCGGGTGTGCCGGCTTTTATTGAGTTTATTGTAAAAGACATGCCCTATCACCAAACGCCCATGCGGGGCGGCTTGCGGTGGCTAAACATACAATGCTTGCAACGCTTTGGCAGCCCGTTTGCCAGCTGCACCACTGCCAATCAAATGGCCATGGTGGACCTTATAGCTTGGCCCGAGCGTGCCGAACCACAAATGGCGCAGGGAGTGGCATTTTTTAACCTGATGCGCAACCTAACAGCGAGTGGTTTTTACACCACCGAAATGGGCTTTAAAGACATGGGCTATATGGGCAACCAGCCCAAC
>RDXD01000012.1 GCA_004292575.1 Bacteroidota bacterium | reverse complement strand
GTTACTTGCGCGAGAACCTTTCCGTCTTGCAGCAAAATTTCCCCGATATTGTCCAAGAAGTGCGTGGTTGCGGGCTGATGGCGGGTTTGAAGCTCTCCACGTCTGCTACGCCGCTTGTGGAAGCATTGCTCAAACGCCGCGTCATTGCTAATGCGACCGCCGAAACGGTGATTCGCCTTTTGCCGCCACTTATCGCCACGCGCAAAGATGTGGATGAATTTACCGCCGCCATGCAGGATTGCTTGAAGGCGCATCGGGGCTGAAGAGAAGGATGAAATCTGAAGTTTGAAGGTTGAAGTTCTTGCTTGGATGCATCTGGAAATACAGATTGATACAAGTAAAAAAACACTTAGTGGCACAGACATTCTTGTCTGTGTTCCTCCTAAATCCCGCACGAAAACTCACAGACAGGAATGTCTGTGCCACTATTTGAAGAGCAAAACCAAGTAATCTGTTCTAAATACTTTGCGTCATTTTCTCGCACTTTTCACGAAGCAAATTTTATGAAAAAAACCTTATACACCGTATGGATGCTCGCTTGCAAGAGCCTCGTTGCCGCAGCCGCTTTTACGCAGATTGCTTCCGCGCAGTATAGCGGGCAGTCCATTCCAACGCCAGCAAAGGCGCAAGAAAAGCCAGTTGTCATCGTTGGTGCGACGGTTCACGTGGGCAATGGCACGGTGATTGAAAATGGCGCGATTGCGTTTGACAAAGGTAAAATTACGCGCGTTGGCGCGAATGATGCGTCATTCGACCGCACGGGCGCAGAAGTCGTGGAAGCCGCAGGAAAACACGTCTATCCGAGTTTTATTGCAGGAAATACGACGTTGGGTTTGGTGGAAGTTGAATCTATTCGCCAAATGCAAGATGTATTCGAGGTCGGCAGCATCAATCCTCATGTTCGCTCGCTTATTGCCTACAATGCGGAATCGCCAATTATTCCCACAATCCGCTTCAATGGTGTTCTCCTTGCAATGGTCGCGCCCAAAGGTGGCTTGGTTTCTGGGCGTTCATCGGTGATGGAGTTGGATGCGTGGAGCTGGGAAGATGCGAGCTTGAAATCGGATGTTGGTATTCATGTCAATTTTCCCAATGTTAGTCGCAATGCGGCTTCCAGCGATATTGACCGCAAAACACAGGACGACCAAGTAGCAAAGCAGCTTGCAGCATTGTACCAATTTTTCCGCGAAGCAGAAGCGTACAGCAAATCAGCGCAAGCAAAAGAGAAAAACCTTCGTTTGGAGGCAATGCGCGGGCTGTTCGACGGCACGAAAAAGCTCTTTATTCGCATTGATGCGGCAAAGGGAATCCTCGCGGCGGTGCAGTTTGCGAAGGAATTTGGGATTACACCCATTATCGTGGGTGGCGCAGATGCGTGGCTTGTGGCAGATA
>RDXD01000170.1 GCA_004292575.1 Bacteroidota bacterium | reverse complement strand
GCCATTGACAAATACGCCAAAATTGCCGCTTCCTGTGCTTATTCCGCCATTGCCCACTACCGTTACCGTGCCGCTACCGCCAGCGGTGATTTGGCCAGCAGATTCTACCGAAAGTCCAACATTGCCTACGCTTGCTCCCGAGCCGCCGCCCTTGCCGGTCACGCTCACGTTGCCGCCAGAGGAAGTGATGCGGGAATTGGTACCAATGACACGCACGCCGTAATTGGAGTTTCCGGTGCTTATTCCGCCATTACCCACCACCGTAACCGTGCCGCTGCCGTCAGCGGTGATCTGGCCAGCAGATTGTACCACGATGCCTAAGTTGACTGCACTTGATCCTGAGCCGCCGCCCGTGCCGGTCACGCTTAGGTTGCCGCCGGAGGAGGTGCCATTGACAAATACGCCAAAATTGCCGCTTCCTGTGCTTATTCCGCCATTGCCCACTACCGTTACCGTGCCGCTACCGCCAGCGGTGATTTGGCCAGCGGATTGTACTTGGATGCCATGGTTGACGCCGCCCGTACCCGACCCGTCGCCCGTGCCGGTTACGCTCACGCCACCGCCTGAGGAAGTTATCCGGGCATCAGTGCCATTGACAACCACGCCGACATTTTCGCTTCCTGTGCTTGTTCCGCCATTGCCCACCACCGTAACCTTTCCGCTGCCGCCAGCAGTGATTTGGCCAGCAAAAGTTAAAAGGATTCCAAAATTTGTGCCGCTTGCACCCAAACCGCCGCCCGTGCCGCTCACACTGACGGTGCCGCCTGAGGAGGTGATTTGGGCATTGGTGCCATTGACCCATACGCCGTGATTGTTGTTTCCTGTGGATCCGGTTCCGCCTTTACCATCCACCGTGACAGTACCATTGCCGCCAGCCGTGATTTGGCCAGCAGATACTACATTGACTCCAACGTTTAAGCGGCTCGCTCCCGTGCCGCCGCCTGTGCCGGTTACGCTCACATTGCCGCCGGAGGAGGTAATTTGCGCATTGGTGCCATTGACAACCACGCCGGAATTTTCGCCGTTTGTGGCTGCTCCTCCATTGCCCATGACCGTGACCATGCCGCTGCCACTAGTGATGGTGCCGCTATTCAGTACCAAAACCCCATGGCATTCGCCGCTGTTTCCGCCCCTGCCCTTTACGGTAAGTACACCGCTGCCGCTGCAACCGAGTTTGCTGCCCGCACCCAATACGGTTACGCCGCTGAATGCGCCGGTGGTGGCGGTAGCCTGTTGGTTGGCCTCCACCGTCAGGTTGCCGTTTACGGTTTCCATGCTGCCGCCTGCGTTCACTCTCACGCTTTGGCTCACTTTTACTGTGGCTGCGCCGGTGCCGGAGAGCAGGAGGTTGGCATTGGCTGCTACCGTCACCAGATCCACACCCGGCGTGGCATCATCGTTTTGCAAGTCCACATCAAGGTTGGCGTTGGCGGCAAAACTGATGTCGCCGTTGAAGTTAACCGCGTCGTCGCCGGTGCCGCCATTGATGGTGAGGCTCGGCAGGTTGGCCGTGAAAGCACCCATGTTGATGATGTCGTTGCCTGCTGCGGTGTTGATGGTGATGGAAGTGGCACCTGCGAGGGCCACGTTGGCGGGGGTGGTGAAAGGCGTCACAGCCCCCGCATCAATTTGATAGGTTCTTCCCGTGACGATGAAGCGAATATTCCCGCCGCTTTCACTCACGTTTAGAGTTTCGCCGTTGCCGGAGAGGTCGGTGATGACGATTTCATTGCCGGCGGTGGTGATGCTGTAGTCTTGCGCCTGGCTCCTGAATGAACCGGCTGTCAATACAAAGCAACACAGGAGGATGGGTAAAAACTGCTTCATAAAACGGGATTTTTTTTATTTGGTAAATCTTAGAACCAAAGCATTTTCAGGCGATCATTTTCCTTTTATGCTCTCCTTTGAAATTGCGCCGGCTTGTGCTTACAAAAGTCCGGATGACGCTGAAATGCTTTCCTGTCGTTTGGTTGCAATCTTTGGTATATTGGTTGCACCGGGGCAAAAAAACAATAAGGCCCGCCCGTTTTGCGGCGGGCAGGACTTATCACTAATTTAATGATTATTAACTACTTAGGTCTTTTGCCCGGCGTAATCCCAAACATTTCCTGGTAGGATCTTGAAAAATGGGAAGCATCTTTGTAACCCACCTGCCAGGCCACTTCCGAAACGGTCAGGTCAGTAGTTTCGAGCAGGGTTTTGGCTTTTTGCAGGCGGTAGTTTCGAATGAAATCAGAAGGGGAAATATCCACCAGCGCTTTTAATTTCCGGAAAAGCTGCGAGCGGCTCATGTTCAGTTCCTGGCATAGGTTGGGCAGTGCAAAGTTTTCATCGGCAAAGTTCGCCTCAATAATGGCACGCACTTTCCCAATGAAAGCATGTTCCACATCGTACGCGGCTTTTTGTTCGGGGGTTTCAGCTTCGGGCGCTGCATTGGGCATTTTTGAAAAATGGGCCAGCATCTTTTTCTGCCGTTCTGCCAGCATGTGCAAGTGGGCGAGTAGCTCTTCTACGTTAAACGGTTTGGCAAGATAGGCGTCGGCGCCGCGCCGAATGCCGGCAATCCGGGAAGCGCTGTCCGCTTTTGCCGTCAGCAATATGATGGGTATATGGCTTGTCCGTTCGTCGTTTTTTAGGGCGTCGCACAGGTCATATCCATCTTTTTCGGGCATCATCACATCGCTGATGATGAGGTCGGGCACCCATTCGAGGGCCATGCGGATGCCCTCTGCCCCGTTTTCCGCCAGCACGGTGCGGTATGCTTCCCGTACACATTCTGTAATGTAATAGCGCACATCCGGGTTGTCTTCCACAATCAGCAGCAGCGGGCGGGCGTCCTCATGGTGGGGCAGGTTGGCCGCGGCCTGTTGCACCGGGCTGGAAAAGAATGTTTCAACGGGTTGAATTCCGGCATGCGTCTGTAGTTGTGCCGAATGCGGCGTAAACGGCAAGCTGATACGAAAGGCAGTTCCTTCTCCCGGCTTACTGCTTACGGTGATGTTGCCTTGCATCAGTTTCACCAGTTCCTGCACCAACGCAAGTCCTATGCCTGACCCCTCGCCCTTGCGGGTGGTGGAGCCATCCACCTGGTAAAACCGGTCAAATATCCGCGCCAACTGATCTTCCGGAATGCCTACACCGGTATCGCTCAACTCAATGATTACCTGCTGCGGATGTTGCGCATGGTTTGGGTACGGGTGCAGGGCAAGGGCAATCTGTCCGCCGGCAGGTGTAAATTTGATGGCGTTGGAAATAAGATTGGTCAAAATGGTCTGCATTTTCTCATGGTCGAAAGCCATGGGTAAGTGGGGAACCTCCGTTAAAAATTGCAAGCTAACACCACGCGATTGGGCATAAGAATGAAACGATTCCAATTGGAAACGCAGGTAGGTAGCCAGGTCGCCGTTGGCAGGCGCCAGTTGCAGTTTACCCAATTCCACCCGCGAAAGGTCCAGCAGTTGGTTTACCAGGTTCAATAGCTGCCGGCTATTTCTGCGGACCATTTCCGCCGATTTTTCGCGTTGTTCTCCGGTATCTTTTTTCAGCGATTCCACCATACCGAGAATAACGGTGAGCGGCGTACGGAACTCATGGCTGATATTGGTAAAAAAACGACTTTTGAAGGCATCCAACTGTTGCAAGCGCTGGGTTTCTTTTTCGGCCAACCCGCGATTTAACTGAAAGCGATAGAAGTAAAAAGCGCCACCCAGCAGGGCGCCTGTAGCAAGCAGTAAAAACCACCAGCGCAAATAGATTGGAGGCAGTACCTTCAATTGGTAATCGAGTTCGTTATTGGCCCATGTACCATCGGCAGACAGCGCCCGGATTTTCAGGCGGTGGGTGCCGTAAGGTAAGCCCGACAGGCGCAGCATCGGCTCGGGCAGGATGTTCCAATCCGCGTCGATGCCCTCAATTTTGTAGGAATACGTCACTTTTTTGGGCGAAAAAAAGTCGAGCAGGGCAAATTCCAGTTGGAAGTAACGGTCGGCCGGCTGCAAGGTGATTTTGCCGGAAGTCAATAATCCGGCGGTGCGGTTTTCCAGTTGTTTAGATGCGCCGGAGAACAGATTGAAATCCGAAAGCACCAGGCTCTTTCGGGTATTTCCGGACTGTGCGTTGTTGGTATAAAAGTCCTTTGGGTGGAATGCCGTCACGCCATTCAGTCCACCAAAGTAGAGTGTACCATCGGGGCCTTTATGATGTGAAGTCCGGTTGAATTCGTTTTGAGCTATCCCATCGTCGAGCCCCCAGGTACGGCGTACCGACAAGGATTGCTTGTCAAACTGGGCAATACCCAGGTTGGTTGGCAGCCATAAATGCCCATAGTCGTCTTCGTAAACGGCATATACATAATTGCTGAGCAAGCCATGTTTCCGCGACAGCAGTTGCTTCGTCCCGGTTTTCGTATCCCAACGAAGCAGCCCACCGCCAGCGGTGCCGAGCCAAAAAGTGCCTTCTGCATCGGGATAAAAGTGGTAAAAATCATCAAAGGGCAACCAGTATTCCCCCTTGCCGCCGCTCCAGTAGCGTCCGGCAATTTGGCCATCCTCGGTCATTTTGTAAAAACCGGTGCTGCTGCAAAGCCAAATCGTGCCGGCGCGGTCACGCCCAATATGGATAATATAGGCGTTCTCAAGTTCGGGGAATTGGAGGGATTTCAGGTAAGAAAGCTTTCCCGTTTTGGTATTAAAAAATGCCAGACCAAGGGTACCACACCACAACTGGTCCGGTTTGGCCGGGAAAATAGCCCAAAGCACTATGTAATTAATGCCAAAGGTATTCAAAACCTGCCCTGAAACTGGGTCAACGCGGGCCAGCTCGCCATTAATCGCACCTGAATGAACCTCTCCGCTCCAGATGTTGCCAGTTGCATCAGCAACTAAACCATAGCCGGTTCCAACTTTTTGCTCATAAAACACCCGCCCCGATGCCAGATCTATACCCCGAATTCCCCCTTCGTCGCCTCCTTCGACATTGATCCACAGGTTTTGGCCCATTTGCAAAATACCCCGGCAAGCGATGCCGTTTCCATTGTTTGCGTCTTTGTTGTACAAAAAGCGGCGAAAATGGTCTTTCCGTACCTCGATCTGTTCGAGGCCAAATCTGGTGCCGAGCCAAATGCCGCCGTCGCGGTCGTGGAGGTAACCATTGGCGAACCGGTTATTGATCGCCGGAAATTGGGTCAGCAGGTCGAGCAGGGATTCCCCTTTTTGGTTAAAAACTTCTTGTTCAGTAAGCCATAGCTTTCCCTTTTCCACCTCCAATAGCAGCTGGCGTTCTGTGTAAGGGACGCGGATTTTGGGCACGGGTACCGTCAGCGGGGATTTATCCGCCCCCGCTTTTATCTCCCAGTAAAAGGGTTGTTTCTTCGCCTTGTCCTCTTCCATGGCAAAGTATCTTTCCGGTTCTTTTGCATTTCCATACATCCGAATGAATCTGTTTCCGGGCGAACCCCGGGAATGGCGCAGAACCTTCCCGCGGGCATCCAGTTCAACAAAATCATAGGAAGTGGGATTGGATGTATTGATACCCAAAATGCCCTGTTGAGGGGTAAGACTCATTAATTCTAGATTGGACACTGACGGCACAACTACTCTGCTCCAACCCTGGTCGGGATGCCAGCTGACCCAGCCACCTGGGTTGAGGGTACCAAAAAACAAGGTGCCTAGTTTTGAGGATTTCGGGCCAGCACCGACTGATGTGGAGCGAATACCCACGGGATCCAGATTTTTAAGCGGAACGGGTGGTTTAGCTTTGGTATATTGCTCCAGCGGGACGATTTTCCCCGAAATCGGGTTCAGGATATCCACCGAGGTAATATTGGGTTGGTAAACATTTGCAAGGGTGTTTGATATAAGCCAGAGATTACCGTCCGCATCTTCCACGATGCTGCGTATCTGGTCAGAGCTGAGGCCATTGTCGGCTTTGTTGAAAATTTTGAAGCGTAAGCCGTCGAAGCGCGCCACGCCAGCTTCTGTTGCTATCCAAATAAATCCTTGTCGGTCTTGCATTATGCAATTCACCTGCCGGTGCGGCAAGCCGTCGTCAACGCCAAATATGCGGGCAACGGGCAGGTAGTTTTGCGCCAAAACATCCACAGAAAGCAGTAGTAAAAGCGAAAAAGTAAGGAGTAGCCTTGCCAAACGTGCTGTTTTTCACAAATTTACCAGGAATTGGGCAATTTGAGAAATCGTACCAGCCAGCATGCTTTGCGCCCTACAGAGCCAAGGCAAAATGTCTCGATCTCGTAACAATCAAACCCTGGGGCGTCCGTTACGTTAAAACCCTGCTTAAACCGCAGCCTACCCGGCCCGGTTTTACAAGCAAAAAAAAACAGGCTGCCGTTAAGCAACCTGTTTTTTAAAGCCGCGCCGAAGTGCATCCGACGCGGCTGTTTTCTTAATCGGGTTTTATTCTACCATTACCTTAATCTGCCTGCTGCCAGTATTGCTTTGCAGCCGCAAATGGTACAGGCCGGGGCTAAGGTGTTGCGGCAGTTGTATGTAAGTGCTACCCGCAACCGCTGATCGTTGTTGCAGCACGGTTTG
>RDXD01000169.1 GCA_004292575.1 Bacteroidota bacterium | reverse complement strand
AGTTTTTGGATGGTTTTTCTGTGGGCTACTGTTTGTGTAAGGTATTGGTAAAAATCAAAAAATCAAAAAATCTCACATCAGACATCGTACATCAGACATCATAAACTTTCCCTTTTGGCCCCCTGGCGCGGAGTTATGCAGGCAGGCTGTTCAGTTTTTGGATGGTTTTTCTGTGGGCTACTGTTTGTGTAAGGTATTGGTAAAAATCAAAAAATCAAAAAATCTCACATCCGACATCCCACATCCGACATCATACATTTTCCCTTTTGGTACCCTAACGCGGAGTTGCCCGGGCTGGCTGTTGGGTTTTGTGCTTTGTTTGTTGGTGGGTTTTTGGTAGTGTGTGGTGTTGGTGCACATCAAAAATCAGCACATTAAAAAATCAGCACATCAAAAATCAGCACATGAAAAAATCTCACATCAGACATCGAACATCTCCTATCGGCGTTACTCTACCTCCAACAAGTATGTGGCTTCAAAGCTGCTGCTGGCTTGCGGGTCCAACACCATTAGGCCCATACCATTGTTGAAAGCATTGGGTGCCGAGCTAAGATTTTCAATGGCTATGCTTTGCCGGTGCGGTGGCGTGTACACCTGCAGATACGGGTAGTTTTCGTGGGCAAAAATACGCAGCCGCAAACCCTTGTCAGGATTGCTGAGGGTGCAAGCTGGCCCATTTAATGGGTTATTTAGCAAAAAACAGTTGTCAAGTTCGGTTTGCTCTAGCGAAGTATCGGTATGGAACAAGTTGGGTAGCAGCTTCCCGGTGGGCAAAAGGGCCTCGTCAAATTCCACCATGGCTTCGGCATCAATGGCAATTTGCAACGCATCTACACGGGCGCCCAACTTAAAATAAGGGTGCCAGCCATCACTTATCGGCATTGGTACGGCACCAGTGTTTTCAACCTTTGTTTTAATGCTGAGCCGGTTGTTGGCTTCCAGTATGTAGGTAACCTCTATATTGTAGCTAAATGGAAATCCTGCATCTTCTCCGCTGTAATGGTGTAGCAGGCTAACGCTGGCCATGTTGGCATTGCAGGTTTGTGCTACCACCTCAAAGGGTAGGTTGTATAGCAAACCATGAATGGGTGTTTGGCCCAAAATATATTTTCCAATTTGGTAGTTAGTCCCTTCAAACTTGTACCCGTTGGGCGCCATTCTGCACACGTATGGCGATAGTTTGCAGCTTCTAAATCCTTTGGTTTCAGCATTGTGGGTAAAATCCTGCACATCTGCGTAACCCTCTATTATTTCCTCTGTACCGTGCTGTAGTTGCACGCTCCATTGGTTAAGAATGGCACCACAATTTGGCCATACCACCAGTTTGATGGCATTGCCGTGTATAGTTACCGCATCGTTATCCCTTTCAATTAAAAACATAAATGGGTGTACACTTTTTGTTTAGCAATGAATTGCCGCATTTCTTGCTGCTTTTTTTTATACACGAGTTTAGCGCTCCACAGCCTGCTTTTTACCATCTGCAAGCTATATTTCGCGCTTTTTCATGCTTTCTATTAGGTATTCGCTGGCACGCATGCTTAGTGCCAAAATGGTCCAGGTTATATTTTTATCGGCTTGGCTCACAAACTGGCCGCCATCTACACAAAATAGGTTTTTGCAATCGTGGGCCTGACTGTATTTGTTTAGGACGCTTTTTTTAGGGTCGTTGCCCATGCGTACGGTACCTGCCTCGTGTATAATTTTTCCCGGAGCTTCCAATCCATAGTTGTTATGCGGCCCATTGTCGCCACCCCAGGTAATAACGGCACCCATATTGTGCATTATTTCCTTAAAGGTTTCTTGCATGTGCTTGGCCTGGTTTATCTCGTGATCGGTATATTTTACGTTAAACTTAAGTACCGGTATCCCGTATTTGTCCACCGTGTTGGGGTCAATGGCACAGTAGTTACTTTCCAAAGCAATAGACTCGCCACGGCCGGCCATGCCCACGCCAGCACCGTACATGTAGCGGTAATCTTCTTTTAGCGAAGCGCCATAACCGCCCGCTTCTTTCTGCTTGCCGTTTATGGTAAGCTTACCATTATGCTGCTCTATGCCCCAGCTAAAACCATACATGGGCATGCCCATGCCACCGCCGTATTCTATGTGGTAGCCCCTTGGAAAATCAAGTTTTTTATTGTTGCCCCACCAGGGGCTGTACACGTGGAGGCCACCCACACCATCCTCGTTGTAGCGCTTACGGTTGTAAAGCTGCGGCACAATGCCACCCATGCCTGCCCCAGTGCTGTCGTGCAGGTATTTGCCCACCACGTTGCTGCTGTTGGCTAAGCCATTGGGGTGGCGGGTGCTTTTACTGTTTAGTAGCAACCGAGCACTTTCGCAGGCGCTAGCGGCCAGTATTACGCTGCGGCCTTCCACCACATATTCATTTAAATCGTCTTTGCTTACGTACGATACGCCTGTGGCCAAACCATCTTTGTTGGTCAGCACCTCGCGGGCCATGGCATTCACCACTAAATCTACCTTGCCGGTTTCAACCGCAGGCTTTACCAGCACACTGCTGCTGCTAAAATCGCCATATACGCTACAGCCGCGGTTGCACTGGGCACAGTAGAAGCAGGCACCGCGGGTGTTATTTATTTTTTTGGTAAGAATGGACATGCGGGATGGAATAACCGGTATCCCGGCCTGTGTGGCGGCCTTTTTTATAAACAGCTCATGCAGCCGAGGCTTAGGTGGCGGTAAAAAAAAGCCATCCGGGTCGTTAGGTAGCCCTTCATTGGTTCCAAAAATGCCCAGTAGTTTGTCAATGCGGTCGTAGAAAGGCTTGATATCGCTGTAACCAATGGGCCAATCATCACCCAGACCGTCGATGCTGCGCCGCTTAAAATCGTCGGGGCCAAAGCGCAAACTAATGCGCCCCCAGTGGTTGGTGCGGCCACCCACCATGCGGGCCCGCCACCATTCCCAGTCGGTGCCGGTTTCTTTGGTATAGGGTTCGCCGTCTATTTGCCAGCCCCAGTAGCTGGCGTCAAAATCGCCAAAGGGTCTAAATTTAGTGCTGGCACCCCGGCGCAAGCTCTCCCAGGCGGGTTTTAGTTGGGTTATATTTTTGGCAGGGTCGTAGTTAGGGCCAGCTTCCAACAGGCATACGCTTAGGCCTGCATTGGCCAGCACATAAGCGGCCATGCCGCCACCCGCACCCGATCCCACAATAACTACATCGTACTGCTTGGCTTGTTTTTTTAGTTCTAATCCCATCCTGCTTGTTTTTTTAGGCTTTTCTTTTCCAATTTAAATCTCAACCTGTATGTACCAATACCCGCATTTATACCCCATCCTAAACGGCGGTGCAGCTGCAAGGTTTACCCGTCTTAAACTATTTTAACAACTGTATGGTGGCCACATACGCATTCATGGCTTCCGTTTTGGTCTTGCCCGCCAAATCGGCCCAAGCGGCATGTTTGGCCTTGGCCACAAAATCAAAAGGATTGGTGGGGCCATCAGCTGGCGCATCACCCTCGGTAGACTGTTTGTAAAGGCTGTACAACTTTAGTAGTGTTTCGTTATCGGGCTTAGTAGTCAGCAGTTTGCTTTGCGCCACCGCTGCCTCAAATTGTTCCATCAATTCCATATTGCTTTTTTTAGATGCTCAAAATTAGGGTCAATGCACGGGCCTTTTTTATTTTTTTACCGCCACACCTCAAAACCGGTTTAGTACAAGCTGCCAAGCTATTTCATCGGCTGGTTTTGTTAAACCTTTAGGCAAAAAAAATAAGGGCGCAAATGGCTAAGGTTGCCAAAACAATGATCCAATATTGATTTTTTTGCCACCAAAATGCTTTTTGTCGGGCGGCTAAATAGCTTTTCAGCATCGGCTGCCTTCCACATTGATCTGCTAGTTTGGTAAGCTGTAAAAAAATCGATTTCAGGTGTTTGTAGTCAATGGGCTGGCTGGCGGCCACCGCCACATCAAACACTTGTTGGCTTATGGCCAACTCATTGGCCTCTGCCAATATTGCAAGGTGGTTGGCTTGCAGGCAATGCAACAGTTTATCAGCCATGCCGGCATGGTGCATGCGATGCTGGTCGGTTAGGTTTATGGTTTGCTGCAAAGCCTCAATGTCTGCCAAAATAGACTTTGGGGTAAGCGCTGCGGTTTTGCCTAAAGGCTTGCCTTGGCTGCGCAGCAGCCAGCGTTCTTGCAAATACGCCTCGCGGAGCTTAGGGTGGCTTAGCACATGGTAGGCCTCTTGAATATTGGCATAGGCGGCATTGGTATCAAAGCTGCCACCATTGTGTTTGTCGGGGTGGTATTGCAGCGCCAGCTTGCGAAAACTGCGTTTCACATCGCGTTGCGTTGCACCCGGCTGTAAGCCTAAAATGCCATAATAGTCTTTGCCACTTTGCACGTCCCAAAATTGCAAACTGCAACAATGTCATCCAATTTTCATTTGGCCTGTTTATTGTTTCCCATATCTTTAACCCGATAAAATTAAACTATCATGAAACCAAAAAATCTCGGCCTCATTGTATTTCTAGGTATTATTTTGCTTCTAGGCGGCTGTGCTTGGAGCGGCTACAATGGGCTTGTGGGCCCCGATGAAAATGTAAAAAAAGCCTGGAACGACGTTCAAAGTCAATATCAACGCCGTGCCGATTTGATACCAAACTTGGTAAATACCGTAAAAGGGGCAGCCAATTTTGAAACCGAAACGCTTACCAAGTTGATGGAAGCGCGTGCCAAAGCTACTTCGGTAAATGTAAAAGCCGATGATTTGACACCCGAGAAGCTGGCCGAGTTTCAGCAAGCACAGGGGCAAATTAGCAGCGGTATTGGGCGTCTTTTGGCTGTGGTAGAAAACTACCCCGACCTTAAAGCCAATCAAAACTTCCGCGATTTGCAAGCCCAGTTGGAAGGCACCGAAAACCGCATTACCACTGCCCGCAACGACTATAACGGTGCCGTACAAGCCTACAACTTAAAGGCACGCGTTTTCCCCAATAATATTTTGGCTGGTCTGTTTGGCTTTAAGGTAAAAGAAGGCTTCAAGGCCGATCCCGGTAGCGAGCGTGCCCCCGACGTTAAATTCTAAAAACAGCACAGCATCGTGGGTATCCTATCATTTGGCGCAAAAAAAGCGTCCGACTACTTTTCCGCAGCCGAACGCGAACAAATTTTGGCGGCCATAAGGGCGAGCGAAAGGCTTACCAGCGGCGAACTGCGCCTTTTTGTGGAAACCAAATGCCGCTATGTAAATCCCATTGACAGGGCCGAAGAAGTATTTTTTGGGCTGCAAATGGAAGCAACCGAACAGCGAAATGGCGTGCTTATTTACATGGCCATGGGCGATAGGCAGTTTGCCATATTTGCCGATAAGGGCATTTACGAAGCCATGGGTAGCGCATTTTGGCACCAACAAGCTAGGCACATACAAGACGAATTTAAGAAAGTACATTATGCCGATGGGGTGCTTGCGGCCATACATGCCATTGGCCAGGCATTGGCTACCCACTTTCCCTTTGACCCGCACATTGATAAAAATGAACTGCCCGACGATATTGTGTTTGGCAAATAAAGCCGGCTCATTTTTTAGAGCCAATAGTACTGCATGAAACAAATACTTACCATCATATTGCTGGCACTGGTGGCCTTAGGCGGCGCGCAAAAATTGCCTCCCAAGCCCATGCCCCCAAAGTTGGTAAACGATTTCAGTAATATTTTAACCCCCGACCAGCGCGACCACCTCGAAAACAAGCTGGTGGCTTTTGACGACAGCACCAGTGTTCAGATAGCCATTGTGATTGTACCTAGCCTGCAAAACTACGAGCCCGTGGAGTTTGCTACCAAGCTGGGGCGTGATTGGGGCATTGGCAACAAAAAAACCAACAATGGCGTACTGGTGCTCATTAGCACGGAGCAGGGCCGACGTAAAATTTTTATATCGCCCGGTTATGGCATGGAAGGTGCTTTGCCCGACATTACCTGCAAGCAAGTTGTAGAAACCGATATTGCTCCCGCCTTTAAGCAGGGTAATTTTTTTAGGGGTTTAGACCAGGGTACCAACTCCATTCTAAAAGCCAGTAAGGGTGAATATAAAGCCCCGGAAGGCTACAGCAATCGCAGCAAAAAAGGTTCGGGTGGCTCAACCATAATAGTGTTTTTGGTAATACTTATGCTGGTAATATTTATTATTGGTGCC